>JAAFHO010000428.1 GCA_013297575.1 Chitinophagales bacterium | reverse complement strand
AAACATAGTTTTTTTTGCAAACCCTCTCAGCGTTTTCGATTGCTCGGAGGGTTTGTAATATAATTAAGTTAATATAAAAATTAATTAATTAGAAATCATGAATACTAGAATAATCACGCTATTAATAACGCATTTTTTAATGACAACAGCCATGTACGCACAGCAATTGCAAACAGTACCAAATGTAGATTTGAATAAATATGCTGGTAAATGGTTTGAAATAGCATCGTATCCTCAAAGATTTCAAAAACGATGTCATTGTACTACCGCCGAATATACGCCCACCGATAAGGGTTATATCATTGTTGAAAACAGGTGCAATAAAGACAGCGTAAACGGTAAAATATCTTCTATCAAAGGCAAAGCATTTGTTGTAGATCGTACAGGTAATGCAAAACTTAAAGTGCAATTTTTTTGGCCATTCAAAGGGGATTATTGGATCATTGATTTAGCGGATGATTATAGTTATGCCGTAGTGAGTGCGCCCAATAAAAAATATTTATGGATACTTTCAAGGACAGCCAAAATGGATGCCGCTGTGTATCAACAGATTATCACGCGATTGAAAGGAAAAGGGTTTGATTTGACGAAACTCACAGTAACCGAACAAATTTGAGGATTTTCTTAAATATTATGAAAAATCAAAAAAAGATTGATGTTTTTAATACACTCATTCAAATCAACAACGACCGCTTTGAAGGCTACGAAACAGCATTCAAGGAAACAGAAGAGCAGCATTTGAAAACACATTTTAGCCAGTTCATGCAGACGAGCCAAAAATGCAAACAAGAATTGGTGAATGAAGTGACCCGTTTGGGTGGTGTCTCTACGGAAAGCACCAGATTAACAGGAAAATTATTTCGTATTTGGATGGATATAAAAGCCGCTATCACAGGCAAAGACCGAAAGGGGATTCTTCGCTCGTGTGCGTACGGTGAAAATGTTGCGCTGGAAACCTACCAGAATGTGCTGAATAATGAGTTGGATCATATATTATTTGAACAACAAACGATGATAAATGCGCAATATGCCCGAATAAAAACCGACCGGGATTTGGTAAAATCCTTGGTAAGCAAAGAAATTTAAAATAAAATAATTATGTGGAAAGAAGAAGATAATAAATTAAAACGCAGTTTTCAATTTGATGATTTTGTAGAGGCATTTGCTTTTATGACACGCGTCGCTTTTGCTGCTGAAAAAATGGACCATCATCCTAATTGGAGCAACGTATATAATAAGGTAGAAATAGTCCTTTTTACGCATGATGCCAATGATAGTATTACCGAGAAGGATAGAAAACTGTCCAAAGAAATCGATAAAATCTATAAAAACTAATTAATTATGCCATTTATCAAAACAATACCAGATGCTACGGGTCATACCGTAAACTTATTCTACGAAGATTTGGGAATGGGTAATCCTGTGGTTTTTATCCACGGTTGGCCGCTCAACCATGAAATGTGGGAATATCAGTTGTCCGAATTACCCATGCAAAACATGCGTTGTATTGCGTATGACCGTAGAGGTTTTGGCAAATCCGATCGTCCGCTGAAAAATTATGACTACGACACCCTTGCCGACGACTTAAAATCCCTACTCGACCAATTGGAACTTACAAATGTTACCCTCGTCGGTTTCTCCATGGGTGGTGGCGAAATAGCCCGTTATATAGGCAAATATGGTACTGAACGCATTGAAAAGGTAGTTTTAATCAGTGCTGTAACACCATATATGCTCAAAACAGACGATAATCCCGAAGGTGCGGACAAATCGGCTTTTGACGAAATGGTGCAGAAAATCAGTGAGGATCGCCCCGCCTTTTTTACCGCTTTCGGTAAAAAATTCTACGGGGTGGATCTATTCCATCAACCCGTCAGCCAGCCTATGTTGGACTGGAATCAATCGCTTTGTATGATGAGTTCTGCGGTAGCCACAATGGACTGCGTACGCTCTTTTTCAGAGACCGACTTCCGGAAAGATGTACTAAAAATTAAGGTTCCAACCTTGATAATTCATGGGGATGCCGACAATATAGTGCCAGTCACAGCCGGTAAACGAACATCTGCGTTATTGACTCACGCTACTTATATCGAATATGAGGGTACGCCGCATGGTTTGTTCATCACGGATAAGGAAAGGCTAAATGCTGATTTGATATACTTCATAGGCTCAAAAGATGCCAATGGCTAGGCATCAAAACAGGAGCATGAGTAGGTCTGGCTAAATAGTTGATACTTCGTGAATCAACAACGATTTAACAATCACCTATTTGCAAAAAAGGAAGTGTCGATTATTTGACGCGAACTACTGAGAATATTATTTATAATAAAAATTAATATTTTAGGAAACAAATGGAAACACTTACAAAAGAAAGTGTCAAAACGCTAATAAAGCCAAGAATAGCCGATTCCCATAAAGGCAATTACGGTCATGCGTTGATTGTGGCTGGCGGCGTAGGGTGCGTCGGAGCAGCCGTTATTGCCGCCAAAGCATGCTTGCGTACTGGTGTAGGCTTATTAACCGTAAGTGTACCCCAAGATGAACGGATTATCCTACAAATAGCAATTCCTGAAGCAATGCTAATTCTGCGAAATCGTACGATTGAGGTATTAAACAGTTATTCGGCTTTGGGTATTGGTTGTGGTATGGGTACAAGTTCCAAAGCGGAAACGTTATTAAGTGCTATTATTTCTAAAATCGATATCCCTTTGTTGTTAGATGCAGATGCGTTGAATATGATATCGAACAATAAAAATTTACTTAAGCTAATACCTCCGGCATCAATTCTAACGCCCCATCCAAAAGAATTTGATCGGCTGTTTGGCATTCATAACAGCGAAGATGATAGAAGATCAACCGCCATAAAAAAAGCCCAAGAATATAATATTATTATCGTCCTGAAAGGGCATAAAACCCTTGTAACATCAGGCGGAGCAGCATTTTTAAATACAACGGGCAATGCAGGACTTGCAAAAGGAGGCTCTGGCGATGCATTAACAGGTATTATTACTTCTTTTTTGGCACAAGGCTACACGGCTTTTGATGCGGCAAAAATTGGGGTTTTTATCCACGGATTAGCCGCTGATTTATCCTTAGAACAACAAAGTATGGAAAGTCTATTGATCACAGATGTGATTGAGCATTTGGGAATGGCATTTCATTCTATTTGAAGTAATCTTACACTTGCCTAAACAAATAACTCACCTTCAAAAGTATATACCGACTAATAATGGCGGTTTTGCGGTCTTCGATATAATTGAGCGAAGTACTGCGGTTCAAACCCACGTTTTTATTCAATACATCACTCACGCGCAGACTGACTTGCAGACTTTCTGATTTCATAAAATTACGCGAAAACGATATGTTCCAAATAGGTATGGTGCGGTTGAATCCCGCCGAACGGCCTTTACTGACATTCACCGAAAGATCAGAATCGAGGTAGAATTTTTTGGGAAAACGGAGGTTAAAACCAGTGTTGTACGACTGATTGGTAAACCTTTGCGCTAATGCCTTGTCCAAACTGTATTGGATGCTGCTTTTCGAAAAACTAGCCGAAATATTCATAGATAACCATTTTTTAGGGCTATAATGAAAGTTGGCAGAAGGTGATATAGCGGTGTTTTCTGTGGTATTGAGTCGATCATTGAGGGTAAGTTGGCCGCGTGACCATTGTCCATTGAGGCTAAAGAAATAAGAAGCTTTATTTTTCCAAACCGATCTACTATAATTCATTCCGAAACTGGCCGCATACGAACCAGGCGTATTTTGTGGCTTATAATGCCGTACAAAACCGTCTTTGATCGTAATAATTTCCATGATTTTATTTTGAGTATAGCCCAATTCAAAATTAGTAAAAAAACTACTCATCCTCGTCGGGTGGTATTTTTGAAAATTAAAAGACGTTCTATGGTTGTACTCTGGACGTAGGTTCGGATTACCATAATGCACATTCAGCGGGTCGCTTTGGTCGGGTACTGGCTGCAACTGTTCCGAATTGGGCTGTGATGCATCAGTGTGGTAATTGAAAGATATGTTTTGGTTCTCTCCCAATTGGCGGTTGGCAGAAATACCCCCCAATACATTAAGAAAAGTCTTGTTGATCGGGACTTGCGTTATTTTATTCGTATTACTTTTCAAATGAGCCAGTTGCGCCCCGAGTTCGCCATTCAATTCCCATTTTTTGCCATTATGCTGAAGGTTCAAACCAAACGATTGGTTACCTATTTGGTTGTCAAATATACTACTCAACGAATCATTGGGGCGTTGCTCCTGAAAAACGAGGTCTTTAACCGCAATTTCCGAACGTTGGAAGAGATAATCTACGCCATATTCCAACTGTAAGAGGTTTTTCTTGTTGAGTTCCGTGGTATAATCGATACCCATCGAAAAATTATTATTCTGCTCTTTTTGGTTATTCAATTGCCGAATGGTATCGATACGCGCCAGTACTCCAGTGGAATCAAAGAAAGTATTAAGAGCATTTACAGTGCCTGTATTTGTATTATCGGATCTATTTGCTGCAATATTAAACGTGATGGTTTGGTTCTTCTTTTTCAACCGCCGCCCCCATAACATATCAATATTCGCATTATTTGCATCGTTTTGATCGGTATTTTTCCGCAGCCCTGTATTGAGGGGTTTCCCTTTGCTATTAAAGGAATTACTTGTATCGGCTGCCATTGAATTACTTTTGTTGAGGCCAATATTACCGCCTAAATAAAAAATAATCGTCGTATCTTTAGCATACGATTTATTGAACGACAACGAATGGCTACTGTTATCGGTACCATTAGAAGTTTTTTCATTGGTAAGAATGCCGCCATCCTGCAATAGTAATTGGCGGCTCACCTCCGCATTTTGTACCTGTGCATTACCATTGAACTGATAACTTACTGCGGTGCTATTATTGTCGTCGTCGCCTTTGTAATAATTTAAACCACCAGAACTACTTCTATAATAACCGTTGGTGCCACCTGCGGGCGACAAATTACTCAGGTTGCCCAATACTGCAAATTGCCTTTTGGGTGTGAAACGATTGGCCGAAGCGGATAATTCGTGCCGCTGTTCGTCCAATTTGCTTCCCCCTCCGGATACTTCGGCATTACCAAACCAGCCCTTTTTTCGATCTTCCTTCAAGATCAAATTAAT
>JAAFHO010000429.1 GCA_013297575.1 Chitinophagales bacterium | reverse complement strand
AATCGCCTCATACAGCATGAAACGGTCTTCCTTTGAAAAATGAAGCAAATCCTCCATTTTTTTCAACGGTTTACTCTCTACAAAGGCGTACCGATGACGGTCATCTTTGGTCAGGTGAAAATCGGCTATTTCAAATGCTTTAAAATCACCAGTTATGGTATCTTCGTCCACATTATACAATTCCGCCAGTTCGCGTTTGGTATAACGATTAGGTTGTTCAACAATGGCGCGTAAGATTTTGATCACACGGGCACGGGTACTATATGGTCTGTCTTTTGGCATGTGGTACAGGTTGTTTTTTTCGACGGACAAATATAGGCAAGAAATATTTAGTAGGATAAGTTTTTGAAATAATTTATTAAAAAAGTGTTATTGTACACAGGTACACAAAAAAAGACCCCGTAGTTTAATACAACAGGGTCTTATATGCTAAAAAGTATGAGTCTAAGTTTAAGTACGATTCAAAATCACTATTTTTTGAAAATTAATTATCTTTGTGGCTCAATAATGAATATTTCAACAATAAAAAATGAGTTACAAAATATCCTTTCAGGAAAGAGCAAAATTAGCCATAGAGCATCTATCCAAGCAATCACCAGTCACCTACGAGAAAGCCTTGGAACAAGTGAAAAGACTGAAAGAAATGAGTCAATCAAAAGTAAAGAAACAAAGCATCTAATGGGCTACATCAACCAACTTGCACAAAACTAATAAGGCAAAGTAAAATCCATCAAGCCACCGCAAAACCCGAAAAATGTCGTGCTTGTGGTGGTACAAAACCCAATACAATATCATTTCGGTCAACACCTGCTGCCATAAACTCATGCACCACTTCGTATTCTGTATTATTGCATTGCATCCATATTTTGCCGTCAATAATATCGAAATGGAAGATCGTGCCGAAAATATAATCATTACCACGCCAGCCTGTGGATAGTAACTGAAAACTATTGTGTTCTCTATCAACAAGGACGCGACGTTTTATAGTATCGTTTAATCTACTGGTTTTTACTGAATTGTAGCGGTTCAGAAAGTCAATAATGATGTCTTGGTATTTTTTTATTTTATCCATTGTACAATTTCATTTAAGTCTGGATTGTAAATGACAATTTTGGCACTAAAACGCCATAATTTTTGCTACAAAGTTAATATCTTTTTGATGATTGTATCTACAATCACTTAAAATAATTTATTAAAAAAGTACCGTTGTTCACATGTGTCCCAAAAAGACCCATAGTCTAGTATGTGTCTAAGTTTAAGTACTATACAAAATCACTATTTTTTGAAAATTGATTATCTTTGTGGCTCAATATTGAATAATGAATATTTCAACAATAAAAAATGAGTTACAAAATATCCTTTCAGGAAAGAGCAAAGTTAGCCATGGAGCATCTATCCAAGCAATCACCTGTTACCTACGAGAAAGCCTTGGAACAAGTGAAAAGACTGAAAGAAATGAGTCAATCAAAAGTGAAGAAACAAAGAACTTGATTGGCTACATCAACGCCCATCATCTTTGGAGTTGTGATATCAATTTCGGTTTGTTTATCTCTGCAGGTGCCGAACAACGTGTTTTTATAAAAAATTCAAAGCAAGTATTAAAATTAAATGATGGCATCTATTATGCTTCTTGGGTAGATTATTTTGACAATCTACTCCTTAATAATTATTTTTTCCCTGATACAGCCTATAATTTAGTAGGATTTTATAAGTCTGATACGGATGTATTATATGCATTAGTCGAACAAAATTATATAGAATCTACACAAGCGACTGATTTGAACCAAGTTAAAGAGTTTATGCAAGCCAACGGCTTTGGTAATACACGAAATAATGATTACTTCCATCCTGAATTAGGTATTATATTAGAAGACTTACATGATGAAAATGTATTAACGACCCATGAAATCCTGTACTTTATTGACACTGTTTTCTATATAAAACCTGAAATTTTTTGGCGCTAAGATAAAAATGTACTGAACCTGCTATTATTCATAAACACCAAAAAAAAAGACCCCATAGTCTAATACCACAGGGTCTTATATGCTAAAAAGTATGAGTCAGAATTTAAATACTACTCCTCGCCCGGCGTAGTAGGTTGCGTTGTGCGCATATTGCGTACCTGTGCAGGTATTTGCGGCACAGTATAGCCTTTGATATAAGGAATGGTTTGCAATGGTGTGCCCCAAGCCGACTTCATTTGCTCGATCAATCTGCGTTTTTCCACACTATTGGGTGGTTTTGGCGCAGTGCTACGACCCTTATCTATTTTTGAGGTATTTTCAACCGGCGTTTCTACTGCGGGTGTGGCTTCTACTACTGTTGGCGTTGGCAATTCAGGTATTGCAGCCACTGCTTTTGGGGTTGGGGTGGCAGCTTTTTCCATTGAATTGACGCTTGCTTTCGGTGCAGTTACCCTTGTGTTGGATACACGATTTGCCGGATTTGCTACCGAAGTAACTGGCTGTGCAGGTGTAGCGGCGACACTTGAAATAGTAGTTGCGGTACTATTTTGTTGTTGTTGCGGCTGCTCCAATATCGTTGGCTGTGACGCTGGCACTTGTTGCGTAGTATTATTGGTGTTCATAGCGAGGAATACGCCCGTAGCCACGACGACCGAAATAGCGGCCAATGCGATCATTTTACGGGTCATTGACCAACCTACATGACGGGTTTTGATACCAGTTTGTACGGTTTGCCATACGCGATCGGAGGGGACATCCCAGCCACTGCTGGCGGGCGATTCAGGCAAATCGTTGAACGTTTTGCGGAATAATTCGTCTATGGATTCAAACTCTTTGTTATTGGACATATGTATAGTTTGATATTGCTCAATTGGCAGACTAAATTAAACTGTAATTAACGTTTAAGATTAGACTAAGCCGGTTTGTGGTATTAAATATTATAAGGTAAACACTTTGAAAGGAATTGAATAAATCGCATTAATCAATGACATCGAAATACGATTTATCCAATATTTTTTTCAAGTATTCCCGGGCTTTGTAGAGTTGACTTTTGCTGGTACCAATGGAAACACCCAATTGCTCGGCTATTTCTTCGTGGCTAAATCCCTCAATGGCGTACAGGTTAAAAACAGCCCTGTAACCGGGAGGTAATTTGTGCAGCAATTTCATTAAGCTTTCTGCATCAATATTTGATGCAGTGTCTTCATCGGTACGAAACAGGTTCTCAAAAGGGGAAAAATCACCTGTATCGCGTAAGAAATCTTTTTGTTTCCGCAAATGGCTCAGAGCCGTATTGATCATAATACGACGGATCCAACCGCCCAAGGCGCCTTCGCCGCGGAACTGCGACATATCGCGGTACACCCGAACAAATGCATCTTGCATCATGTCTTCCGCTTCGGCGCGGTCTCGGGCATAACGCAACAATATCCTGAACATCGGCACGTTATATTGCCGATAAAGGGCGACTTGATGCGTAGGACTACTGCGCAAAATGCCTTCCACTAATTCATGATCGCTCCACTGCTGTTGCATATTGATATATGATTGACTACGGTTTGCTTAATTTGGTTGTCCGGTTATTCAAAAAAACGTCACAATATCGTAATAATCCCTTTTTTGAATAGTTTCCCGTCTTTTTTTGTTCAAATTTTAACCATTTTAACACTATTTCATTGACCATGAGATTATTTTTTCTTTTCCTTTTCGGTGCAACCTGCGCTTTTCAAACGGCGCATGCACAAAATAACAAAATCATTAACCACGCGACAGAACGTATTTTAGAAGAAAAATTGCGCGGTTACGATATAAAAGCCATGGTGCAATGGCAAAAAGACCATCCGGGCGAACCCTTGGCTGGTCATATACTGCTCAAAGGTACAACGCCTGCCGCACAAAGCCGCGACGCAGATCAAATAGTGGCTACCAACCCTGAGGCGGAATCGGAAGTACACGCGGCTATTAATCCTGCCGACTCTGCTAATATCATCGTAGCAGGGGTGATTCAGGATCCTTCTAATTTTACGGCACCGCTCGATGTGCCGGTGCGCTATACCAAAAATTTTGGCCAAACTTGGCAAACATCTACTATTGATTTTAGTCCTAGTACGGGTTTTGCGGTAGTGGCTGGCGGTGGCGATCCGGTGATTGCTTTTGACAAATCAGGCAAAGCATACCTTTCTTGGTTGGTACTTACCCTCGATTTTTTGGCAACGCCGCCCGTTACACTGGCATTGTACAATAGCACTTCTAACAATAAAGGTCAGACTTGGGGCGCTCCTGTTTTGATCGATAAAGGCACGATATCTTTGGAGGCATTAACGGGCGGCGGCGGCAGTGGTGATCTGGTGGATAAGCAGTGGATGGCGACCGATCAATCTGCTACGGCCACCGAAGGTAATTTGTATGTCTCTTATACCCGTTTTGAAATTATCGATTCGGTTACTTCTACGGCTCAGATTTTGCTCAAAAAGAAGGCTAAAACCAGTAATACTTTTTCCGCTGCTCCCGTGCAGGTGCATACCAATACGTATGGTGTTGTGCAGTTTTCGAGTATTGTAGTGGATGCTGCTGGTCGTGTACACGTTTCGTTCTTTGGCGGTAATAGTATCACTGATATGGCACTGTACCACACCGTTTCTACTGATGCTGGAGCGACTTTTGCGCCAGAGACAAAGATTTCGGATATATTTTTCCCAAGTTTGGTCGATGAACCTACCACGGATACGATTCCTGGTGTGGCTACCGATCGTTTGTACCCGTGTCCACACATTGCGGTTGGTAAAGGGGCGAATACGTTGTTGGCTACTTGGACGAGCAATGGACTTACTTCGGCACTTACATCCGGGTACGATATTTGGTTGGCCAAAAGTACCAATAATGGCAATACTTGGAGTACGCCAAAAAAGATCAATCCCGGCACCAACCCCGATGCGCACCAGTTTTATTCGGCCTTGAATGTAAGTCCAGGTGGAACACTGTGTGTATCGTATTACGACCGAACTGAAGACCCGAATGGCACAAAAACACATTATGTGCTCACCACTTCGAATGATGATGGCGCAACATTCAAACCTTCTGTAAATGCCTCCTCCGAAGCCTCCGATTTTAGTGCGATTGGTAATCTGAATGGCGGTTTTGGTATCGGTGAATATACACAGGTAGTTACGACTCCCAATTATGC
>JAAFHO010000427.1 GCA_013297575.1 Chitinophagales bacterium | reverse complement strand
TACAAGGAATGAGATTCAAATAAAGATACAGATTTGGCGGCTTTATTTTGCCCCTCTCTTCGTTATTCATCGGTTGTTTAGCAACCACTAAACGCCCTCTTCATGCCTTGATAGAGACAAAATCATCTCCCAAAATTTGTACCTTTATTTGAATCTCATTCCTAAAACAATGGTGGTATTCAAAGCATGTTGCAAAATTAAGAAAAAAAAACGCTGCTCCATGCCGCGATCGTGTACTATTTTTGTCCCTTAACTCCATTACTTTAACTTTTATACAAAATATGCGCTTAATTCCCATACTTTTTGCGTTGCTCTTGGTGAGCATTATCCTACCCGCGCAAAAAAAAATTACCCTCGATGATTGCTTTGAAACGTATCGGTTTTATCCCAATAACAGCCCCGATTTTAGTTTTATGAAAGATGGACTTCATTATACTTTGCTTGAAAATGATGCCATTGAACGGTACGATTTGCGCACCCAACAACAAGACTCTACGCTGGTGGCGGCAGGAGAGATCAAGATCAAATTTGACAGCTATTCTTTTAGTAAGGACGAACATTTGCTCTTGCTGCGCTCCGAAACGGAACCGCTGTACCGACATTCGGTGTTGGCGACTTACCACGTTTTTGACCTGCATTCGCGCAAGTTGACCAAGGTGAACGTTGGAAGCCCTGCACAATTTGCCGCTATTTCGCCCGATGGTACTAAAGTGGCTTTTGTAATGAACAATAATATATATGTCCGCTATTTGCCCGATGGCAGATTGGTTCAAGTGACCGATGATGGACAAAAAAATAAAATTATTAATGGCGTACCCGATTGGATGTATGAAGAGGAGTTTAGCCCTGCGGATGGCGAGGGGATGACTGCTTTGGAATGGAATCCAGATGGTCAACGGTTTGCTTTTTTCCGTTTCGATGAGTCGGAAGTGCCTACTATGCCGCTTACTTGGTACGAATCTGGGGTGTATCCACGCCAATCAGAGTTCAAATACCCCAAAGTGGGTGCCAACAATGCTGCTGTATCTGTCTTTATTTACGATATTGCGCACGAACGGTTTGCGCCTTGCCCTGATGTTAAGGTCAATCCCGATGATTATTTGGTTCGGCTCAATTGGGCGAGTAAGTTCAACTTGGTGGTCACGCGTTTGAATAGGATGCAGGATACCCTCGATTTGGTGCTGCTTGCGCCGGAAGGCTTGGGCGAATACCTCGCCTTTGAGCAGGAACTTTTACTGCGCGAAACGGATGCAGCGTATGTGGACGTAGCCGATTATCTTACTTTTTTGGACGAACCGCACCAATATATATGGTCATCGGAACGAAGTGGTTATAACCATATTTACTTATACGATTTTATTAGTGGAAATTTATTGTCGCCGCTTACCTCGGGTAATTTTGATGTAACCAGTTTTTATGGCGTGGATGAGAAAAATGGCAAATTTTATTACCAAACTGCTACGCCTACGCCTATGGACAGGCAGGTGTGGGAGGGTGATTTGAAAGGTGTTGTCCCGCCTCGGCTGCTGACGACAAGGGCTGGGACTAATGCCGCTATTTTTACGCCCACTTTTGATCATTATTTGCTGGATTGGTCTGATGCTAATACGCCTAATGTAGCGACTTTGCACGAACGAAACGGCTCCTTTTTAAAGACTTTTGAAGATAATGACCATATCCTGCAATTGCGGAAACAATATGGGTTTGTTGCTAAGTCTTTTTTTAAATTTAATACGCCAGATGGTACGGAACTGAATGGCTGGATGCTGCGCCCCGATAGTTTGGAGGCGGGTAGGAAATATCCGGTTTTAGTTGATATTTATGGTGGGCCTGGTTCGCAAACTGTGCAAAATCAATATGATGGGTATATCGGTTCGTGGCACCAAATGATGGTACAACAGGGCTATATCGTGGTGAGTGTGGATAATAGGGGTACTGGCGCGCGCGGCCGCGATTTTAAAAAGTGTACGCAATTGCAACTTGGTCGACTTGAAACGGAGGATCAAATTGCGGCAGCACGTTATTTGGCTACCCAGCCTTATATAGATAGTACTCGGATTGGAATTTGGGGTTGGAGTTTTGGGGGGTATTTAAGTACGTCGTGTATTTTGAAAGGGGCCGATGTTTTCAAAATGGCGGTGGCGGTGGCGCCTGTGACGAATTGGAAATGGTACGATGCCGCTTATACGGAACGCTATATGCATACTACCGCAACTAATAGTAAAGGGTATGAGGAAAATTCGCCGGTGAATTTTACGGATCGATTACGCGGTGGTAATTATTTGATTTGTCATGGGATGACGGATGATAATGTGCATTTTCAACAAACAGCGGAGATGATTAATGCTTTGGTGAAGAGTGGAAAGATGTTTGATACTTGCTATTATCCGAATCGGGATCATGGGATTTATACGGATAATGCGACGAGGCATTTGTTTACTAAAATTACTGATTTTATTTTGGAACGGTTGTGATGGGTGGTTACCGCGCGTTGCCGTCCGTTGCCGCACGTTGCGCAGGGCGTTGCCCTGGGCTGGATGTGGCGCCCTTTCAGGGCTTTTATTTGGGGACAAAATGCGCAATTCATTGTATGTTGAATGCAATGAATTGCGCTGTTTTTTTGGAGATTAAAGATTATTCTCCTTCTCCTACTAATTCTGCACTTGTAGAGAGGGCCATCCATTCAGGACGGTCGCTGTCTAGGCGTGCAAAAATGGGTTTTTCGTTGCGCACAATGTCAACGTAATTGTGGAGTTCTACAAATGGCACGAAAATAGCACCTACATTACCCGTCAAATTGCAAAATGCATTGGGCGGAACAGGGCTAGATGGATGGAGTCCATAAACGATTAATCGTTCGCCATTGGCACCTGAACAGGCAACATAGCCTTGAATTTGAATATTGACAGCGCCCCAGGTTGCTGTGTTTTTGTAACCGGTTTGGAGGACATACGTTTTGACCTCAAATGTTTTGTTTGGCATAATTGATGAAATCTTTAATGATGTTTACCGATGGATCGGCTATTTTTTGTTGTATACTTTTAATGTAGGTCGTTGGATTGGTGTGAACTTGTTTGCCTAAAAGTTTTAGATACGGAATGCCTAAAGCATCTCCCCCAATTTACATCTTCATTCAAATCTCATTCCTTAGAGTAGGAAATTTACTGTAAAAACGAGGTAAAAAAAATAATTTAAAAAAAAATAAAGAAATTTTATCGAAAAAAAATAATTTATTTTTCAACAAATCATTTTTTTTAAACTTAAATTTAGCGTATTTAATCGTACTAATCATTTAATTCATTAATTATCTTGTTTTTTTATAGCATTAGCGTCTTATTTGGGCAAAAAACACATTTCAACAAAACCTCAAAAATGCCTTTTGTAGGGCATCCAACCTGCCGCACCTTTGTATCATCAATAAGGAACAAGGACGGGATAACGGAAATGAGATGCAGATTATTGATACACAAACTTGCCACTTTTCATGAGATTATATACGGGAAACCGGCGCGCTGCAAATGAGCAGCGCGCTTTTTTTTTGTCCCAATCTAAACTTCTTTCTTCGAAGGCGCTTACCGCACCACTGTTACATCCCCAACAATATTTTTTACTGTTCCATCGCGCAAGAGTACTTGTGCCGCAAAGGTGTAAACCGCTGGATCTACTTGCTTTCCACGTACGTTTCCATTCCAACCTAATTCTGGTACGCCTGCATCAAACTGCTGCCGTTCAAATACTTTGTTGCCCCACCGGTCAAAAATATCCAGATACACAATTTGGCGCGCATAGTCGGGTGCCGTAAAAATAGTAAACCACTGATTCACCGGGTTGGCATCTTGTAACGAAATGACATTGGGGTGGTATAGACCTTCGGAGGCCAGTCGCAAAGTAACCGCAGCAAATGCGGTGCAACCATTATCGTTGGTCACGATGCACTGGAACTGGGTGGTGTCTTGTATCTGTACCAACCATTCCATACCCACATATTGCTCTTGTGTTGCAAGATTAGTCCATACGGGCGTATAATCTATATTGGTTTGCGCTTGTAGTAGCACCATTTCATTGATTTTTACGTCGCGGCTATCACTCACGTTGAGCCAGATAGAATCGGGTTGTGCCAGCGTGACAGTAGCGGCATCGGTGCAGCCATTATTGTCGATTAATGTAAGCGTATAGATGCCGGCTGACAAGTTTTCAAATTTCGATAGGCCATTGGGCTGCCCATTGTTGAGACTAATATTCCAGGGCGTTGCGCCTATAATACCTTCTAATGCAACAATACCGTCGTTTTTGTCAAAGCATGTTGGGTCTTGTGCTACTATTTTCTCCCAGAATGGCAGTGGATCAAATACCACAGGTTGCCCTTCGGAAATAGAGGTACAAGCACTGCTCAGGTCAATTTGTCCTGTCGCATCTTTTGGCCCAGCCATACTGGATATATAATAGGTGGTACCTGGTATCATGGTATTACTATTAAAAATAAATATGCCCGAACTGTTCTTGCTCAACACTGTGCCAAGGCTAGTTCCGGGGAGTGTATGCAGCACAAACTCGGCGGTATCGGTATTGCTCAATTGTGCTGGGGACAACACTTGTGCTGTAATTGGCTCGTCCACACACGTGTGTCCTGTATTGATTTGCATGGTGGCTGGTCCGGCTGTGCACATAAAGGCGCAATCAAAACTACCCGTTACAAGATCTTGGCAACCATTGATGGTTTGTTCTACAATAAAGGTGTAGGTTTGACCATTCAGCACAGGTTCTGATAGATAGTACGAACCCGATATTAATGTACCATTTACCTTGTATGGCGGTGTACCTGTTATAGGGAAACCAACAGCATAACTATTATTGCCCGGCAAACAAGTATGCGATTGTGGCGCGTGTGTTGGCGGTGCTGTATTCGCGTTGATGGAGAAAAAATACACCGTACAACTGTTACTTGACGTATAGTTCCCTGCTTGACAATACGATTGCCCTTGATAATTGGTGCAGGCTTGCGCGCAGGTGAGCGTGGCTACATTGCCAGCGTAAATGGTGTCTTTTGCAAAGGCGATAGAAAATTGATGTATCGTGCAATTAGTAGTGTCTTGATATTGGCCGGGATTGCAATAGTTCTTTCCCTGAAAAGTAAAACAGGGTGTACTACACGATACCAGCCCTAC
>JAAFHO010000426.1 GCA_013297575.1 Chitinophagales bacterium | reverse complement strand
TGCGTGGTCTTGGTGACCGCTACTCTATATCGCAGTTGAACGGTATCACCATGCCAAGTACCGACCCTTACCGGAACAGTTCGAGCCTCGATCTTATTCCTTCCCAAATGATCGAAAATATCGTGACCGTAAAAACATTTACGCCAGATTTGCCCGGTAATTTCTCGGGTGGTTTGGTCAATGTTACTACAAAATCATTCCCCGACAAATTCAATTTGTACTTTGGCTTGTCCTCTAGTTTCAACACACAATCTACTGGTATTGATAATTTTCTCGGTCACGGCACTGATGCCGGAAAATACGATTGGTTGGGCTACGACGATGGTGGTAGAGCATTGCCCGAATTGCTCAACTCGGAAGAAAATCGCTCGTTATTGTCTCAAACAGCCTATCTGAGTGCCCGCAATAAGGATCCTAAATACGATGGTTTGCGTACTTTGCTCAACGAATCATCGCGCCAATTGAGTAATACATATACCCCAACGCCCAAATCAACGCCTGTTAATCACGGCTTCAATTTCTCGGTTGGAAACAATATTAAAATGGGCAAAAATATGCTCGGTTTCTCCTTGGGTGCCAACTATTCGAGAGAATTCAATCACTACGATAACGGCATCGTGAATACCTTTACCAATAACGGAAATTCTTTGTTTGAATACCAAGCATTAACGGAGTCGAAAAGTGTAGAAACACCCCACGTAGGTGGTTTGGCTAATCTTTCGTACAAAATTGGCAATAACCATAGCCTAAGTGCCAATGCGATTTACAACAACGATACCGATATCATTGGCCGCCAGCAAAAAGGTACTTTTGTAGGTCAGTTATCCATACCTAATGCGGAATACAACACCAATTCATTGGAATTTATCCGCCGCCAATATACTTCTTATCAGTTGACGGGCAAACACAGTTTCCCGGGGTTGCGCAATACAGAGATCCAATGGAGTGGCTCGAGCAATCGCTCTTTCCAAAAAGAACCCGATTCGCGCTATTTTGCTTATACTATTGCTGAAGAAGACGGTGAAACCAATTACGCCATTAACGATGCTGAATTCCGCCCGCCGTTCCACTTTTTCCGCAACCTAAATGATGAGGCCAACGAAGGTAAGGTCGATATTACGGTTCCATTCCTTACGGGTGGCAATGCAGGTAGTTCCAATGCCATCAAATTTGGTGGTTTATACAGCAAAATGACCCGTTCTTTCTCCGAATACCAATTCCAGCACAACCGCCACGGTGGTATTCCATCAGATCTTGCTTTTAATAATTATAAAGGTGATTTTGCCGGATTTTTTGACTATAATAATTTTGGTGTTCTCGATACTACATTTGATTCACAAGGTAATTTGAGTCGTTACACCATTGGTTACCATTATATCAACCAAATCAATAATAAAAACTTTTACGAAGGAGAGCAAACCATTGCTTCGGGCTATTTAATGGGTATTTATAATATTTTACCGGCATTAAAAGTGGTAGCTGGTGGACGCGTAGAATCCACAGATATGTATGTGGTGAGTCGCGATACTAGCCTTGCGCCAAGTTCATTGGATTTGGTGGATTTCTTATACTCTGGTAATTTGATTTACTCCATTTCGCCTAAATCTAACCTGCGTTTGGCAGCAAGCCGCACACTCGCACGCCCAAATATGCGCGAATTGGCACCATTTGAGCAGTTCGATACCAAAAACGGTTTCTTCAATATCGGTAATCCTAATTTGAAAAGAACGCTGATCAACAACTACGATTTACGCTACGAGCTGTATCCTAACTTAGGCGAATTGATCGCGGTAAGTCTGTTTTACAAGCAATTTAACGATCCTATATTGCGTACTTTTTCTCCAACGGCAACCATCCCAGAATTGGGTTACCTCAATATTGATAAAGCAAATGTATATGGAATAGAATTTGAAGTACGCAAAAATCTTGGTTTCTTGGGCAGCTTTATGGAGCATTTTAACCTTGCTACTAACTTGGCATTTATACAGTCAGAGTATAAAATTCCAGCAGTAGAACTCGCCGCTTCTCAGTCTATTGACCCTGAATACAACCAAACTACGCGTCCGTTCCAAGGACAAGCACCGTATATTGCCAACGCAATTTTGTCTTATGTAGATGCTGATAAAGGTTGGGAATCCACTGTTTCATTCAATGTATCGGGTAGTCGTTTGTACAATATTTCACTGGCGGCAGTGCCTGACGTATATGAGCGTCCATTCCCGTTGTTGAACTATACCATTTCAAAGCGATTTGCAGATCATTACCAAGTTTCTTTTTCTGCTCGTAATTTGTTGAACCCGGTTAACCGTAAAACGCAAACGAATAAACGCGTAGAATCTATCAGCGAATCTTACCGAATTGGCCAAACATTTGGTTTAACTTTGGCATATTATATTCGATAAAATAAAATTGTAGTGGTTACAATTATTGTTGGGACTGTTCTTTTGCCGGAACAGTCCCTTTTTTTGTATAAATTTGGAGTTGGAGCATTCCTCCAAGAACAAGATAGTAGATTATTTTAATCAATGTCATTATCTTTGTGCGCGCATAGTCGTCGTTTTAAAAAAAATGATCGACCTTTTGAATAATAAATGCCAATTAAAATTAATTAAAAACAGTATAAAAAAAACATGCTTCAAGGATACCCCAAATTAATAGACAGAGTTCAATCAACATTGATTGATACTGTTTTTATCGTAGTTTTATCTCTAGCTTTCGCCAATATTTTGGAAAAATTTGACATTGTACAGGTTAATGTAAAAATAATAATATTTGCAGGTATTGTTATTGGTTATGAACCACTTTGTATTACGTTTGGTACTACGCTAGGGAATTATATTAAAGGAATTAGAGTAAGGAAAAATGCTGACCCAACAAAACGAATCAACATTTTGCAGGCATTCATTAGGTATCCCATCAAATTACTGTTAGGTTGGGTTTCCTTTTTGACGATAGGCGCTAATGCTAAAAGGCGTGCTATTCATGATATTGTTTCAGGTAGTGTTATGATTAAATTGTGAGCAAATTTTGACATTTGGGCTTCGAGATAATAATGAAAATTCGTATTGTATAAAACAACTAATGATCTACATGGAAAAACAACTATTCAATTTCATTGCCAAATATATGCCGCTTTCAGTCGAAGAAAAAGAAGCGATCATTGAATTGGATATATTCAGAAATTATAAAAAAGGTACTGTATTATTAAAAGAAGGACAATACTCCAAAGTCGGTTATTTTGTCATAAAAGGCTGTATCAGAAGTTATTATGTAATAGATGGAGAGGAAAAAACAACTGCTTTTTATACCGAGTTAGACTCTTTTTCGCCGCTTTGTGTCGTAAATAACAAGCCATCGGAGTATTATGTAGCCTGCGTGGAGGATTCGATCCTTACCGTTGCTAATCCTGAAATGGAAAAAATCATTTTTGAAAAATTTCCCCGTTTCGAGACACTTTGCCGTATTTTATCAGAAGAATTATTGGCCAAAAGCCAAGCCTCATTTGACGATTTTAAGACTTCCTCACCAGAACAGCGTTATTTGAAATTATTAGAAACCAGACCCGATTTGTTACAACGAGTGCCGCAACACCAATTGGCCAGTTATTTGGGGATGAAACCGCAATCGTTGAGTCGTATCCGTAAAAGATTGGTGGATCAACATAAGTAAATAGCCTTTTTCCTAAAAACTTTGGTCTTTTTCACCGTCTTCCTTTTTTGTTAACTTAAGTGAACGTTTGGCCACTATCGACCCTCATAATTTTGCATCATTATTTATTTCACTAAAAAATGCACTGTTATGAAATTAAAACTCATTGTATCCCTATTCTTTATTGCGTTGGCTTTTACACACGCAAACAGCCAAAACACAGCACAAGATGCGACGTGCAAAAAACGGTTTGTAGGCAGCACACTTTTCGTTTTGGCTAACCTTAATACTGCCGATAACAACGCACCTGATTACGCCCAACTCAACCTTGGTTATCGGATTACCCCTAAAAATGTAGTTTCAGTTGAAGTAAAAACATGGAAATACGCGTGGTGCTTGGGCATTCCTTACGGTAAATCGTTTGAAGCCACCGAAGAAAAATACCCGGGATATATTAGATCGTTTGGTGTTGCGCTTGTCTATCAGCGTTTTTGGTGGAAAGGCGCTTATGCGGCAGTTCACGCCATGAACTCGCTTCAAAAATTTGTGGGCGAAGACAACAAAAAGATTCAAAATGGGTATCAGTTATTTATGACGTACCGCTTGGGGTATCATTTTCAACTTTTTAAAAACCGGTTTTTTATTGAGCCTTCAGTGGCGTTTACCAATTGGCCGATTAATACAAATGTGCCCGATTCATTTGCTCAGATAGATAAAAAATGGCGTAAATATTTCTTATTTGAGCCTGGTCTGCATTTTGGATTCAAATTTTAAAAGGGTTAAATTTTGAGCCTTATTTTCGTCATTTTTGTATAAAAACAACCATTTTATAAATTTTTTTGTACAAAAATGACGATTTTATAAAGGTCTTGCTCGGCTAAAGGATAAGTATTACAATAAAAAAAGCAGCCACTAATAGCAAAACCCATACAAAAAGAGCCACAAAGCCAAACAACAACCAACGCCAAACCGTTTCCAAATTGGTGAGCTGATAGTAACGTTTCATGGCAATAAATAAAAACGAAATGGCGGCAAGGTTCACAAGGATTAAACCAATTTCGGGAATATCAATCACCCAAAAATCAATGGCAAAAAAAACAGTAACGACCAACAAAACGGCAGACATATAATGGAGCAAAAAAATAAAATGTTCCATATAATAAGCACGTCTTTTGCGCAATAATAACCAAAGTAAAAAGGCCATTATGACATTAAAAGCCAAAATTGTCCAGGTAAGACTACCCAAAATAGCGTTGACTAATGAACTGACATCCCTTATTATTTTAAGACCCTGTTTGGCCAGTATTTTATCATACCATGCATCAAATTTATATTTCTCGACAAACTGATCTGGAGTAATCTGCGCTAAATCAATCACCGACACTTCACGTTGGGTTTCAAACAATGAAAAAGTGATTGAATCTTTATCAAATAAACCTTGAATCGGGCGTTTTCTGATTGATATTAAGGAGTCAATTGCAATTCGAGCATCATTGGACTTGAGTGAATCTGGCAATTGATCGTAGGCTTGCCGCAATTTGA
>JAAFHO010000425.1 GCA_013297575.1 Chitinophagales bacterium | reverse complement strand
CATCATCCAAGTGGTATTGCCCGATTGAATGTACCAATTCTCTGCGCAATGCCGTGTTTTTGTCGATACGAAATCCTGCTTTTTCCCATGCACCGGCACCGGCTGGGATTAGAGTTTGCGGTTTTACTACGGGCAATGTTTTGGAAACAAATGTTCCGCTGCCAATTTGCCCCACCAACCAGCCTTGCGCGAGCAATTCGTTATACGCTGCTACCACTGTTTTGCGGTGGACGTCCAATTGTGCGGCCATTTCACGGGTACTCACGAGGCGTTGTCCGGGCGCGAGTACACCATCGCGAATGAGCGCAATGATCTGATTGGCAATTTGTTCATAGACCGTGGTGGGCAAGGATCGGTCGATGGTTATTTGGGCGAAGTGGGGAATGCTCATGTGGGGGGTGGTGAAATTAATCTTGTTGAGGTGTCAACTTAATTTAGGAAGTGCTGCCTACTTTTTACTCCTATTCCTCAATTCCACCAAATACCGATTCAATTCCACGACATCAAAATACAGCACCTCCCTTGGTTTGGAACCCTCACCAGGGCCTACAATACCAAGACCCTCTAATTGATCCATGATACGACCTGCGCGGTTATAACCTAACTTCATACGGCGTTGTATCATAGAAGTTGAACCATGTTGCGTTTCTACTACAAGGCGAGCCGCATCGTCGAGCAAATCATCCAATTCACTGAGACTGAATTGTTTGGCAGAAGAACCGCCTTGTTCGCCTTCGGGATGGAACTCGGGTAGGAAGAACGGCTCAGGGAAGCCTTGTTGCTTGGAGATAAAGTCAATTACTTTTTCTACCTCTGGAGTATCTACAAAGGCCGATTGCAGGCGGATAATATCGCCGCCCACACTGAGCAGCATGTCGCCACGGCCTGTCAATTGTTCGGCACCACCAGCATCGAGGATGGTACGCGAGTCAATTTTTGACGCTACTTTATACGCAATACGCGCTGGGAAATTCGCTTTGATGACACCCGTAATGATATTGACCGAAGGCCGCTGTGTCGCAATAATTAAGTGGATACCTACGGCGCGCGCCAACTGTGCCAAACGCCCAATGGGGAGTTCGATTTCCTTGCCCGCAGTCATAATCAAATCGGCAAACTCGTCAATCACCAACACGATAAATGGCATAAAATAATGGCCTTTATTCGGATTGAGTCGGCGACCTACAAATTTGTCGTTGTACTCCGTAATATTACGCGTTTCGGCTTTTTTAAGCAAATCGTAGCGCGTTTCCATCTCAATAATCAGCG
Organism: Chitinophagales bacterium; assembly: GCA_013297575.1. GTDB lineage: Bacteria > Bacteroidota > Bacteroidia > Chitinophagales > Saprospiraceae > M3007. The sequence continues at coordinate 3,950 of JAAFHO010000425.1, read as the reverse complement.
AATTGAGGGTGTGTACTACTTTGGTGGTATCGGTTACAATCGGCTCTGTTTGGTCGGGTAGGAAACCCAAAAAGTGATTTTCCAGTCGTGCATACGGGAACAATTCCACTTTTTTAGGGTCAATCATAATGATCTTTACCTGTGATGGGTGTTTTTTGTACAACAATGACATGAGAATCACATTGATGCCCACCGATTTACCCTGACCCGTAGCACCCGCGATAAGCAAGTGGGGCATTTTGGCCAAATCGGCTACAAAAACCTCATTTTGGATATTTTTACCCAAGGCAATAGGCAAGTCCATTTTGGCACGTCGGAAACGGTCGTCTTGTAGGGTTTCGCGCATACCCACAATTTGACGTTTTTTATTCGGCACCTCAATACCGATTGTGCCTTTGCCAGGAATAGGCGCAATAATACGAATACCCAACGCCGAAAGGTTAAGGGCAATATCGTCTTCCAGGTTTTTAATCTTGGAAATACGCACCCCGCGTGCTGGAATAATTTCGTAAAGCGTTACCGTTGGGCCAATGGTTGCGCGTATTTTTTCAATTTCAATTTTAAAATACAGCAGCGTTTCAATAATCTGCTTTTTATTGTTTTCAAGTTCCTCACGGTCAATTTCGAGCGTACTATTATCGTATTCTAGCAACAATTGCGTGTGCGGATGCTCGTAATGCGACAACTCCAACGTAGGATCGTAAGGCTCTGAAAGGTTGGGGTTGCTCTCCTGAATCAGATCGGTAGGTGGCTTATATTGCTCAGCTTCTTCCAACAAAACTGGCACCAAAGGCGCAACTGGAATATTGATTTCCAATTCCGCATCATCGGGGTTCAAAGCTGCTTTTCGTTCCAGTGGCGGCGTTGTTGGTGGCGCAAATAAAGCACTGCGCTGCGTAAGATCAAACTTGAGTTGACCACCAGTAGTAGCCGTAGTTTCAGTTGCCGCTTCCTCTGTCAGTTCATCCTCTAAGTGATCCAGTGGATTATCTGCAAAAATGGGCGATACTGGCTCAGTAACTCCATCATTAGGCTCATTGTTAACGGTGGTACGCAACTTAGCATTAGAAGGTGGTGGTACTACGCGACGGCGTTTGGCGTAATTGCCACTGAGCAGGTCATTCCATGCATTGCGGATTTCCAGACCTAACCCCCGCCAACTAAAGTCGTTGAGATTGGGGTTGTTATTCCATACAAATACCGCGAGAAAAGCAAAAGCCAGCAAAATCAAAGTACCGGGAATACCTACAAAACTTTGAATCCAAAGCCCTACGGATTTACCAAATTCGCCGCCAAAAGGAAAACGGGAAGTTTGGAAAAAGAACGCCGAAATGACTGAAACAGTCACCATCCAGACGGTAGTACTTTGCAGTGTAGGTAACAATAGGCTGGTGGGCATCCCCCTCATCAGGGTAAGACCATACTTATACAATAGGTAAACGATACCAAAAGCGGCCACCCCAAAACCCCAATAAATAAAGGCATCGGCAAGGAAAGCACCCAAGCGCCCAAGCCAGTTGTCCACCACAACATCGCTAAAAAACATTTCCCACGAAAAGCGGAAAACAATGTCCTGATCGTGCTCCCATGTAAAGAGATACGATACAAAAGCGATGAACATATAAAAGGAAAAGAATAGACATAGCATACCGAAGAGCTTCGGTACCCGTTCGTCATCGAACTTTAATGAGAGTTGCCTTGTTTTTTTGGCCATAATGAGTGGCAAAGGACGTGATTTTTATTTAAAATTGATATACTTATTGTTGTTTTTTTACCAACGCTGCTTTTGTCGAAAAAAATACGTGTCCTATCGAAACATATTCTTTTACGCGCAAACAGGGGGCGTTATTTGTAAAAATTTAAGCATTATGAAACAAAAAGCATTATGGGTCATTGTTGGCCTTTTCGTATCGAGTATCTCTATATTTGCCCAAAACCAAGGACTAGTAGGTGAATATTACGACGGATCTAATTTTGAAAAAAAAGTATTGACCCGTACTGATAAAAAAATCGATTTTTATTGGGACAATGAAGCACCCGCTAGGGGCATCAATCCACAGGAGTTTTCTATCCGGTGGACGGGTCAAATTAAAGCACCCAAATCTGGTAAATATATGTTCCGTGCCAAAGTCGATGATGGTATCCGCGTAAAAGTGGGCGGGCAATCCGTTATCAACGCTTGGGGACTGAATGACGAAGGAAAATTTATGGGTTATATCAACTTACAGGAAGGACAATTATACAATTTAGAGGTGGAATATTTTAATGGTTTATTCGAAGGCGAAATACAACTGTTTTGGCAATTACCCGGTGATGAACCTGTTTTTGGTGGCGCATTGGGGTACAATGACAAAATTATCGACAGTAAATATTTTTATGCTCCAGAAGCCACCCCGCCGCCGCCGCCGCCCACTCCTAAAGCGACAAAACCTCCGGCCAAAAAACAAGCACCAGCCCCGAAACCCGAAAAAAAACCAGCACCCCAAACCCCGCCACCGCCACCGGCTCCAGTTGTGATAAAAGATTCTATTGAAAAATTTACGCCAAAAAACATCCTCTTCGAGCGCAGTAAAACGGCAATGCTCGAAGGCTCCAAACTTGAATTGGATCGGTTGGCAGGTTTTTTGAACCGTCACCCAAAATTAAAGCTAACCATCGAAGGACATACAGATAACCTCGGTGATCCCGCTAAAAACTTGGAATTATCACAAAAAAGAACCGAAAGGGTAGCCGCTTATTTGACTTCCAAGGGCGTGGAAGCCAGCCGGATCACCGCCATTGGTTATGGCGATACGCGACCTTTGATTAAGTCGGAAAAAGGTAGCCCGAAGAACCGGCGGGTGGTATTTTTGATTGAGTAGCATAAACCATTTACTAGCGTAAAACGTTACAATACCCGTTGTCAAACATCATTTGGCAACGGGTATCTCTTTTACAATTAAAAATTTAACCATAAACACCTTGAAATACGCAACCCTCATACTCGCGGCCTCCTTTATTCTCCTGTCCTGCAACGACCGTAAAGCCGTTGAAACCCTAGAAAAAGCAACCATGGATCTACACGACGAAGCCATGAAATCTATGGGTGCCATGAACGCTGTGGCCAGTGATATCCGTGCGGCTTTACCCGGCGTGGACTCCCTTTCACCCCGTTATGATTCGCTCCAAACTGCCGTCCGCACCATCAAAAAAGCAGAGGCCGATATGATGGATTGGATGCAGCAATACAACTCCCCCGCAGAGGATATGCCCATTGAGGCCGCGACCAGTTACTTGACCGACCAAAAAGCAAAAATGGCAAAAAATTTAAAGGATATCCAAGCGGCTTTGGCGCAAGGACATGGCGCATTGGGCAAGTGAAAAAGGAAATAAAATCATATCCCCTCGATAAAAATTATATTTTTGTCCATAAAGAGGGATTGGCTGACACCAATTTTGGCCTCGACAACTCGTATGAGCTCTTCGATGGCGGATTTGGACTCTATTCTTCGGCAAATGTAAAAGCACAACTTGGCCCGCTCAAATCTGAGTTTTTCCGTATTGCCTTATGCTTAGAAGGTAGCGTAAGCGTAGATTGTGGACTGGAAACCTTTAAACACCACCGCAATACGATCCACCTTAATTTCCCCTCGCAGGTATTTTCGCTTTATGACAAAAGCGATGATATGCACGCTTATTATATCCTTTTTTCAGAGCAATTTATTGAGGATATCCTACCGATGAAACAGATTACCCAACAGTTTCCATTTTTGGATTACGGGGGCATTCCTTTTATCGAACTCTCCGAAACAGAACGGACCGAAATAGAAAATCTGTTCTTGAAAATAGATCAGGAACTCAAGTACCGACAACCCGGCCTAAAACAGTCGATTCAATTATATATCAATCTTATCCTGATTACAACGAACCGTAGCTACCAACGCCAAGGTCTGTCTGGAAATACAGAACTA
>JAAFHO010000424.1 GCA_013297575.1 Chitinophagales bacterium | reverse complement strand
ATAGTCCAATGCATTACAACCAGCACTCGTAATCATAACGACTTTACTATCTTCATTCAATTGTAATAAAGCACGATCGCAACGGGGATCTTCCCAACAGGTATTATACACTAAATTGCCATGATGCACCTGATGGAAAACCTGTTCTCTCAATTGATGTGCTATTGTTGATATCCGCATATTTATTTTTAATTTTATAACGTGCCTTAAAGTGCATCAAATGCAACAGCCGCTGCGGGATGCTCTGGAATAACATCGGCACGGTGCAGTGACAAAAATTTATCTTTGGGTGTTGCTACTTTTAATAATGGGTTTACGATAGCATAATCATTGGGATCATGTTTGTAAATCGACCATTGTCCGCCTGAAAGTTCTAAAGAAGTAAGGTTTTCTACCCAATCACCCGAGTTCATATAGGTAACAGTCTGACCATTTTCACCAGTAATTGTACGTATTTGGGGAACATGGATATGGCCGCACACTACATAATCGTAACCTTTTTCAAAGGCAAGATCAATTGCAATTTGTTCAAAATCGCTGATGTGTTTGACTGCTCCCTTTACTGTTTGTTTTACTTTTGCAGAAAAAGAAACGGGTTTAAATCCAAAAAATGCGCGCGTATGATTTATAGTCCTATTGATTCGGATCAACATATCATACCCCTTTCCGCCAAGACGTGCCAACCAGCGCGCTCTGCCAATGCTTGCATCAAAAACATCACCGTGAAATATCCAATATGATTTGCCTGCAATATTAAATAGCAACTTATCCCGAAGTTGTACTTGCCCAAAATTGACCTCCCCAAAACGTCGAAGGGCATCATCATGGTTTCCGGTGAGGTAATACACTTTAACACCTTGCGCCGACATTTTTAATATTTTGCGGATAACATCAACGTGCTCCGGTGGGAAAAAACTTTTTTTGAAATACCAAATATCAAAAATATCACCATTCAGCACCAATATCTTAGGCTGAATATCTTTCAAATAATTTAGTAATTCCTTGGCATGGCACCCATAGGTACCCAAATGTATGTCCGAAAGAATTACAATATCTAATTCGCGTTTCATGATGTTACTTATAGCAGGTACTGAAATATTCTGCAAAGGTAACGCGAACAAATAAGGGCTATTTTAAGGGAATGTTAGGTTTAGGTTATCTTTACATTACTTCTTTTTTTCAAAAGTAGCATGTTCTAGGGTATAATACGGTTGGGAAGTGTCGGTACTATTGAGTTGTAACCGACCAGTAACGGTAATATAGTCGTCGGTTTTTAATCCTTTTTGAGGTTTATCGAACAAAATATTCATAATAGAAGCCGGACTCGCTTTGCCACAGAAAAAACAGGCAGAAAATGGATTGGCCGAAAGTACGACTTGATTGCCCGAAGGATCAAGTGGAATAGTATATCCATCAATAGTGATCAGTTTACCTTCCAATTTTTTTACCGCATCGGAGAAAATAGGAAAAGGCGGCTCTTCATTCGGTTTCCAAACGCCATCAAGTTCGATACTCGTAAATGTGTACCAATAGACTTTTTCACTTTTTTCACTTTGGGCAGCCGCGATTATGGTGAAAAGTAACAAAAAGGAGGCGGAAAGGAGTAATTTGTGCATGTGTTTAAAATTTTTTTGCAAAAGTAAGGTAATGGGCATGCTTACGCGCTTTGATTATTCCGGTTTTGCTATACAATAACAAAAGGCAAGCATTGCTTTACTCTACCTTATTAACACTCCGAGCGATTACCGTTTCGTAATAACGTTCATAATCTGGTAGAATAGTGTCCAAATCAAATCTTTTGGCCTGTTCTAGGGCATTAGCGCGGAATTGTTGCAACATTTCTTCGTTTTCAAGGAGTTGTATCGCATAAGCCGCCATTTCATCTACATTACCTGGATCACTTAAAAAACCTGTAACACCATGAATATTTACTTCAGGCAAACCACCGCCATTGGAGGAAATAACCGGAATTTCGCAGGCCATCGCCTCCAAAGCCGCCAGACCAAAACTTTCTGTTTCCGATGGCATCAGGAAGAGATCACAAATGGCCAATAGTTCTTCTACTGCATCTTGTTTGCCTAAAAAGCGAATTTCGTCGCCGAGCCCTAATGCTCTAGAAAGCTGTTCGGCATTTTGGCGTTCGGGGCCGTCGCCAATCATCAGCAAGCGGGAAGGGATTTGAGCATGTACTTTTTGAAAAATAAGAATGGCATCTTCTACGCGTTTTACCTTTCTAAAATTAGACATGTGGACTAAAATCCTTTCTCCGTCGGGTGCAATAATCTTTTTAAAATGCTCTTTATTGGTCTTCTTAAAGCGATGAAAATCAATAAAATTATAAATTACCTGAATATCCCGTTCAATATGGAACGTACGCATGGTTTCCTCTTTTAGGTTTTGAGAAACCGCCGTTACGCCATCGCTTTTATTGATACTAAACTCCACGACCGGCGAAAATGCGCGATTATTACCCACTAGTGTTATATCTGTACCATGAAGCGTGGTGACCACAGGAATATACCGCCCTTTGGTGAGCAGAATTTTCTTGGCCATATAAGCAACTGTCGCATGCGGAATAGCATAATGTACGTGCAAGAGATCAAGGTTTTGGTATTGCACTACATCGACTATTTTAGATGCCAAGGCTGTATCGTAGGGCGGAAATTCAAATAATGGATAGTCTTCCCCATCTACTTCGTGGTAAAATACATTGGGCGAAAATACAGATAACCGTACCGGCCTACGATAGGTTATAAAATGTACTTCGTGGCCTTTTCGCGCCAATCCCAAACCCAACTCCGTGGCTACTACACCAGAACCTCCATAAGTGGGGTAACAAACGATTCCTATCTTCATTATTTTTTATTTTTTACTAAACCTGTCGAAAAACGAAACCAATCCTGTTATTCCTGCTCATATTCTTTAAAATACCGAACGGATAAAGTTTTTAGTAAACGCTCTTGTTGACCGAGATTATTTTTGTTTAATTCGCGTACTTGCCGCCAATGTGGCCACCCATCGGCATCGCGGCCTTCAAATTCATAGTATTCTTCGTATGATAGTAGCCTACACACCGCAATATGCATCAAATCCTGTTTTTCTTCTTTAGAAAATTTCTTTTGCCAGCGCCCTAATTCCTGCATACCTATCAAGAATAATACTGTATTTAGATCAGGAAGTCCATCCTGCCGCATAGCATCCTTTACAATATGCTGCACCCGAAGAAATTCAAAATCCAGTTCCCAGTCTTCCATAATTTTAATATTTACCTTTTGCTCGTGTACTTAATATAAACCTATATTTGAGGACACAAAGATAACCTTCATATTTTAACAAAACAGAGACATCTTTGTTAAATCATCATGGAAAAAAAGAAAACACTTGTTATTGGTGCATCCCCCAACAACGAACGCTATTCTTGGCTTGCGGTAAATAGGCTGCGCCAACATGGTCATACTGTAGTGGCTTATGGTAATAAATCTGGCACTATTGCCGATGTTAGTATTGAAACTGATTTGCCACACCCCGATGATATTGATACGATTACAATGTATATGAATGCCCAACGCCAAGCGGAATTACAAGATTATATACTTTCGTTGAAACCCAAACGTATCATTTTTAACCCCGGTGCGGAGAACCCAGCATTGGAACAATTGGCCGAAGAAAGAGGTATTGAAACCGTAGAAGGTTGCACCTTAGTCATGCTCTCCATCGGAAACTATTAGATTTCCTTGCGAAAACTACTACCTTTGTACCCAATCCGATGCAAATTAATATAAAAGACAGCCTTAGATTTGCTTCCAAACTCACCATTACCCGTTTGGTTAATGCTGGTTTGGTCTTTTCTTCATACTATATTACACGGTGGCTCAAACGCCCTGTGCAATGGGGAATGCCCATCACTGTTAGTATTGAACCGACTACAGCCTGTAACTTGCGTTGCCCCGAATGCCCATCGGGTTTGAGGTCGTTTACGCGCGATACGGGCAATTTGAAAGAAGATTTTTTTCGGAAAACGATAGATGAATTGCACCGCCAACTAATGTGCCTTATCTTCTATTTTCAAGGCGAGCCTTATATCAATCCAAAATTTTTGGAAATGGTAAAATACGCCCATGACAAGGGTATTTACACCATAACGAGTACCAATGGGCATTTTCTCAACGACGAAAACGCACGCAAAACGATAGAAAGTGGCCTTGATCGACTGGTGATTAGTGTAGATGGCACCACCCAAGAAACGTATGAGCAATACCGTATCGGCGGGCAATTGGAGCATGTTTTACAAGGTGCGCGCAACATCGTAAAATGGAAAAAACAAATGAATAGCAATCACCCGCATATCATTTTTCAATTCCTGGTGGTACGCCCGAATGAACACCAAATTCCCGAAATTTTCCGATTGGCAAAAGAAATTGGGATAGATGAGGTAAAACTCAAATCCGCTCAAGTATATGATTACGAACAAGGAAATCCTTTAATTCCTACGCAACAAAAATACGCCCGCTACCGCGAAAATAAAGATGGCACATGGTCGGTGAAAAACGCATTGGCTAATCATTGTTGGAAACTTTGGCATGCTTGCGTTATTACTTGGGATGGGATGGTAGTACCTTGCTGTTTCGACAAGGATGCCGAACATCGTTTGGGCGATTTACGGAAAACGACTTTTCGTGACTTATGGAAAGGTAGTGCATACCACGCGTTTAGAAAATCTATTTTAGTTGGTCGGGATCAAATTGATATTTGTACCAATTGTACGGAAGGCTGCTCTCCTTATAAGTAGTTTTTATATATTTTGGGATATTTGCAAATAAATTGGACTCTTTTACAGTCCCCCAACCTCTTTTGACCACTCAAACTAAACCACAAAATTACCTAAGACCTAATAACTTGTAAATCAACTAATGTCATCTATAAAAGAACAACTTAATTCACTGGGTAATCTCCCCCGCTTTTTTGGCATGATATGGGATGTTAGCGCCACGCTTACCTTGTGGCATATTGTTTTGCGGCTAATACAATCTGTAATTCCTTTACTAATGTTGTATATTGGCAAAGAAATCATTGATGGTGTGGTATTAGCCGTTACTACTACTGCAAATACGGCGAAAACAATGGAAATCATTACCGAACAAGGTGTTTGGTGGTGGGTAATTGCCGAATGCGCTTTAGGCATTGGCTCTAGTCTGCTTGGGCGAGGTATCACACTCAGCGATAGTTTATTGAGCGAT
>JAAFHO010000423.1 GCA_013297575.1 Chitinophagales bacterium | reverse complement strand
TGCCAGTGCCAAGGCCGATAATGGCGTTTCTTCCGACGGTTTAATCACCACCGTACAACCAGCAGCCAAAGCAGGAGCCACTTTGCGGGTAATCATGGCATTGGGGAAATTCCAGGGCGTAATAGCCGCTACCACACCAACGGGTTGTTTTAGTACCATTAATCGCAAACCCGGTGCATGACCGGGAATAATATCGCCATAAGCGCGTTTGGCTTCCTCGGCAAACCATTCCACAAAAGAGGCACCATACTTGATCTCACCTATACTTTCGGCCATTGGTTTACCTTGCTCCAGTGTCATCAACAAGGCCAAGTCATCGACATTTTCCAGCATCAAATCGTGCCAGCGGCGGAGAATAATCGACCGAGCAGTAGCAGTCATGGCAGCCCAATGAGTTAGTGCAGCACTAGCGGCTTCAATGGCTCTGGTGGTTTCTGAAGCACCCAAATCAGCCACCTTTATGATGGTTTCGCCATTGGCAGGATTGGTTACTGCAAAAGTGGCTGCTGAATCTGCATCGGTCCAAGCACCATTGATATAGGCTTGGTGGTGCAAAAGCGTATTGTCTTTTAATATCATACTATTTTGGTTAAGTATCAATTTAGGTGAACGAATAAGGATAGATGACTCGGGTTAAAAAAAGGCCATCGGGGGGTACGCTCAAGGCTTTGGGCAATGTTGTTTGCGTTTCCAACGCTTTTTTTACATCTCCCACGGTAATATTTCCCATACCTACCTGAATGCACGTGCCAACAATAAGGCGCACCATACCCCGTAAAAAACGATTAGCGGTGATGTGAAATACCATTTTAAATGTTTCTGGTTGAAAATCCCAATACGCCTCGGTGAGGTTGCATCGGTAATGCTCTACACCGCTATGGGTTTTACAAAATGGGTAAAATGCCTCAAATTGCGTCAATAACTGCGCAGTTGCTTGCATTTTTTCTTTATCCAACCGTTGTGCCTGCGGATATTGCCAAATGGTATGGTGGTCAAATGGCGTTTTTACCAGCGCAATATGGTATTCATACGACCGCTCGTAAGCATCAAAACGAGCATGCGCGTCATCGGGCATAGGTTGGTAATTGTAAATGACAATATCCGCAGGGAGCATCCGATTGATAGCATGAATAAATGTGGGCGGAATAATGGCTTCCGTGCTAAAATGCGCCACATAGTAACGGGCATGTACTCCCGTATCGGTACGTCCACAACCTGTAATTTCTATTTCCTCGCGTAATACAGTGGATAATACTTGCTCAATGCACGCTTGTACACTCGTTCCATTGGGCTGTCGTTGCCAACCGCAAAATGGGTGTCCATTGTATGCTAATGTGAGAAAGTACTTCATGCGTATTGCTCCAAGAATTTTTCACACGCCAAATCCAGCATTTGGAACACCTGTTCAAAACCTTCATCGCCACCATAATAAGGATCGGGTACTTGCTGGTTTCTGCCCGGTGTTGCATAGTTGAGGATCAGTTCGATTTTGGCTCGGTGGGTTTCATTTTGGGTCAATTGCGACACATTTTGATAATTAGAAGCATCCATCACAAGAATATGGTCAAAAGCCTCAAAATCTGCTTTTCGGATTTGCCGCGCACGTTGTTGGCTCAAATCAATACCGTGTTTGTGGGCTGTTTCGATAGAGCGCCTATCAGGCAAATCGCCACTGTGCCAATCGCCTGTACCCGCACTGTCCACCGTCCAGTTTAAGCCGCGCTCCTTTATTTTGTGCTGCATAATGCCCTCTGCTAGGGGGCTTCGGCAAATATTGCCAAGGCATACCATAAGAATGTTCATGTCTTTATTTTTGTGGGTTCAAAGGTGCTACTTTGACACCATCGGTAAGGTTCATTTGTCCCGATATAACCACTTGTTCGCCCGACTGCAAACCACTCACGATCTCTACTTTGTCGGATTGTACAACGCCCAATTTGATGGCTCGAATCGTCGCAATCGAATCCTTAACCACATACACTTGTGCATCTTGAAGGCTTCCTGTAATGGCTTTTCGCGGCAAAACCATACCATTCCTGTTTTGCTGAAACGAAAATACGGCCTTGGAGTGCATTCCGCCGCGCAATGGATTACCTGTTGGGTTAACTACCTCAATTTCAACATCATACGTAAAAGAATTATCGGAACGCAGGCCAATATTAGTCACTTTCCCGCTGAGGTGTGTTGCCGTAAGCACATCCGGTTGGACATCCACGATCATGCCTTTTTTTACGTTAAGTACATCGCGCTCGGTTACTTTTACCATAAGGAATAGTTTATCGAGGTTGGTCATTTGTCCCACTTGGATACCGGGGCCAATGACCGTTCCGCGTTCAATAAATCGAAATCCTAAAGTACCGGTCATGGGTGCTTTGATGGTCGTATTTGAAATCTGTTTTTTTAGCCCTTTTTCTTTTGCTTCTGCTGCCAGAATACCCAATTCCAAGTCTTCCATTTTGTTTTTGGGCGCAGCATCGCCTTCTATGAGGTTGGTGAGTCGTTCGCGGTCTTTGCGCAATTTAGCGATATTGGCCTGTGTCGCTTCCAGTTCGATGCGAAACATTTCGTCATCTACTTTTGCAATAGGTTCGCCTTCGCGCAAGGATTCGCCTTTGTTTTTAAATATCTCCAACACACGTCCGGCAGTTTCCGAAATGATAAGCATCTCTTTAGCGGGTAGGAAAATGCCATCGGCCTCGAGGCGATTGGAGAGCATATCAGTTCCTACGGCGACGGTTTCAACGGGGATATAAGTCCGTCCTGATTTGGAAAGTTCTGCTTTGGCATTGATGGCATTTTTGTTGGAGTTGAGTTTCCAGGCCAAAAGACTTAAAAAAAGCAGTAAAACAGTCCAAAGAATGATTTTTTTGCGCATAATTGGTGCAAAGTTCCGATAAAATTATGGAACTAAGGAGAAGAAACGCACAAGGTTGACATTTTTTTTCCCCGAGTTGCACTTGGGGCTATTCAAGTTTAATCCCTACCGGGATTTTTTTCGGGGTTAGGGGGGGGCGATTTCTTCCGAAATTGCCTAAAATTTCACTTTTTTTGCCAATTTTTTTTATTTTTTTGTTAATGTTTATCGACAAACAACCACTTTTTCGTATTAAATGACTAATATTGCACTTTGTTTGTAATCCGGTTACCCCCTGTTAAACTGATTTACTATGAGAATCCACCATTTTCTACTCTGTCTCTTGGCATTGTTGCCACTTCGCGTTTTTACGCAAAACATTGAAACCGTTTCCGGGAATATTACACAAAATACAACCTGGACGAAAGACAAAATTTACCTGCTAACTGGGTATGTCTATGTCAAAAGCGGTGCTACACTCACTATTCAACCGGGAACGGTCATTCAGGGCGATAAACAAAGTAAAGGCACCCTAATCATTACTCGAGGTGCTAAAATTATCGCCGATGGCAAACGCAGCCAGCCCATTGTTTTTACTTCTAATCAACCTAATCCTGCGCCAGCCGACTGGGGTGGGGTAGTGGTTTGCGGTTTTGCACCTACCAATGCTACCACAAGCGGTATGTCTTGTTTGGGGGTATCAGAAGGGGGCATCAATACGCCCAGCAATGATGCTCGATATGGATCTGGCGACCAAACTGGCGGTTGCGGCCATGCCGATGACAATTCGGGTATCCTGCGTTTTGTACGTATCGAATACGGCGGCATCCCTTTCCAATTGAACAACGAAACCAATGGCCTTACCCTCGCTGGCGTAGGCAGTGGCACTACTATTGATTACGTGGAAGTGTCCCATTCCGGCGATGATGGCTTTGAGTTCTTTGGCGGTACTGTCCATTGCAAACACTTGATTTCGTATGGAAACAAAGACGATGATTTCGACTTTGATATGGGCTATCAGGGCAATATCCAGTTTGCAATCGGTATCCGTGATCCTGCCCTTTCCGATGTGAGTGGCAGTAATGGCCTCGAAATTGATAATGACAACACAGGTACTGCTGTGAATCCCAAAACCAAGCCCACATTGAGCAATATTACCTTAGTAGGGCCAACAGGTGTCATGGACGACAATTTTAGGCGGGCAGCGCATTTGAGGCGTAATTCTGAACCTGCTATATTCAACTCCCTGTTTATTGGAAACTTCCCAGTCGGTTTATACGTGGATGGGGTCGCTACCATTGCCAATGCCCAAAATAATTTGCTCGAAATCAAGCATACCTATTTCGCCGATGCCAACGAACTGCTCAAAGCAACAGATCCTGGGTTTAATATTAGCCAATGGTTCGATAACGCCGCTTGGAACAACGAAGCAATGGTCTCCTCTGTGCCACTAGCACTGCAATCGCCGTTCAATGTCAACGATCCTAATGCGCAACCTTTATCGGGGTCGAGTGTCAATAACGCGGCCTCATTCACTATGCCGCGTGCCAATATTGCTTTTTTTGAAAAAGTGGCTTACGCAGGTGCATTTAGCGCAGTAGAGGATTGGTCTTGTGGTTGGGCAAAATACGAGGTTTTGAACACCAATTGCACGGTGGATAGCCCCGAAATTCCATCTATTGTAGATGGCATAAAAATATCGCCCAATATTGCTAAGGAATTCATTAATTTTGCCGCCCAATTCAAAACCTCCTGCGATCTGTCGGTAGATATATTGGCATTAAATGGACAAGTAGCCGCGCAATTATGCAACGAAAATGTAGCTGCTGGTGCATTTGCGCGTACATTATCTGTCCAACATTTGCAGCCAGGTTTTTATTTGGTGCGTGTGCGCGCGGGTGCAACCCTCCACACCGAAAAATTACTCATACAGCAGTAGGCTAAACACTTTAAAATGTTTAGCAAGTCAATTATAACTTAACAAACAAATGCACAGAATTTCCATTTTTTTAGTATTTTTCCTCCCCACAATCGTCCTTGCCCAACCGTCGAAGACACAAGCACCGGGCAGTAATTATTTCGATATTGCCAAAAATTTGGAGATTTTTGCCAATGCGTACAAGGAAATCAACCAAAACTACGTGGATGTCCTTGATCCAGGTAAACTCATGCGCCAAGGTATGGATGCCATGCTGGAAGGGCTGGATCCGTTTACCAATTATATTTCCGAAACCGATATTGAAGGCTACCGCTATCAAATGGACGGCAAATACAATGGTGTAGGTGCTGTGGCCCGCAAACGCGGCGAATGGGTCGTTATTTCCGATATTTACGAAAATAGCCCCGCCCAAAAATGCGGTATGAAAGTAGGCGACGAAATCATTAGT
>JAAFHO010000422.1:4502-5277 GCA_013297575.1 Chitinophagales bacterium | reverse complement strand
ATAATGACCAGGAATCATACGCATCCCAACAAAAATATCTAGATCGCCATCGCCATCAATATCTGCTGGAGCAATGCAACCTGTGGAAAATGGCTTTCCTGTCAACAAAGCATCTGGTTTGCGAACAAATTTCCCTTTGCCATCATTGATGTATAATCGGTCTTGTAAGGCAGATTCTCCCGGTTGCAATTCATTACTGCCCGATCCTACATAAAGGTCTTGGTCGCCGTCGCCGTCGGCATCAAAAAAAGCAGCAGCGCTATCTTCGCAAGCAGCGTCTTTTGCAAAATCAGGCTGTGGAATTTGCTTAAAAACGCCTCCTTTGCCTTGTAACAGCAGTTGGGATGTTTGTCCTGCTGGTGCGCCAATAAAAACATCTTCGAGCCCATCTCCATTTACATCTGCACCGGCCATTTTGGGCCCTTCAGCAGAATACATGGTAAAAAGCAGGGGTTCTTGGTCGAAATCGGAATAATTCCGCTCTTGAAATACAATATTTGGGATAGGAGAGGGCAATAGAAGGGGACGCTGGGTGGCTTTTGGAGCATAGGTTTCTCCCTGTTCATTGAGTTGAATGACCTGATTTACGCTAACATCATGTAAGATTTGTATTTTCCCGCTTGGATATGTGATCTCAACTGTTTGAACAACGCTATCCTTTCCCAATCCAAAATTAGGTCTATCATCAACACAAGATTCAAAGCCGCGCATAGGCGCAATTTCTTGATAATAGGTTTTGCCATTTGATTGTATGGATATTTTTGTACCCAACCCA
>JAAFHO010000422.1:0-4492 GCA_013297575.1 Chitinophagales bacterium | reverse complement strand
TTCCCGTTTTTTTGTGCTTCATTCCTATAAATAAAGCAGGGCATATTTACATTATTGACCAAAAGATCCAAATCGCCATCGTTATCCAAATCGCCATAAGCAGAGCCGTTAGAGAAAGAGGGTTGCCCCATACCAGCGGCGGCGGCTATGTTTTCAAATTGTGGAATTTCACCACCAGTTTGCCTCAACATAAAATTGACAATAGCATTTCCCGGCATTTTATCAATGAGGGTTTTAATCCCATGTCCTGGATTGTTTTTTAGAATATTTCGTACTGCGGCGGGATCTGCGTAAAAATTGGTATAATCCTGGTCCAATAAATCTTTGCCAATGCCATTAGCGATAAAAATATCCTTTAATCCGTCGTTGTCAAAATCTGCAATCAGTGCGCCCCAACTCCAATCGGTAAAATGAACGCCAGCCATTCGGCCAATTTCCGAAAAATTTTGACCCGCATTGTTGAGTTGGAGTACATTTCTCCCAAATTGGCGGTGGTAACCTGTTTGCTGCATCATGGCAAAAGTATTCCAATCGTCAAAAGCCGCTTTTGTTTTATAACGAGCATCATCGGGAGGGGTCATTTCTGTTACAAATATTTCCGGATAACCATCATTGTTGAGGTCGGCCATATCAGCGCCCATCGAACCTTTGCTGATTTCTGGCATTTTGGATTCTAATACCTCTTCAAAAGTACCGTCTCCTTTGTTGTGATAGAGATAATCCCGTTCAAAAAAATCATTGGACACGAAAAGATCTTGCCATCCATCTTTGTCGTAATCGCCCACCGTAACACCCAATCCAAAACCAATAGCAGAGGAGTAAATACCGGCTTGCTGGGTAATATCGGTAAAACTAAGGCCATCGTTGCGTAAAAACTTATTACCCCCCTGCGGATCAGGGGTGTTACGTTGTCCCGGACGGTAATCATAACCACCCACGCTACGCACCGAATTGTTCAATAAATAACAATCCAGATCGCCATCGCGGTCGTAATCGAAGAAAGCGGCATGCGTACTTAAGCCGCTATTATCCAGTTTCCAAGCCTTTGATTGTTCTGAAAACGAATTTTTCCATGCTCCATTTTCGTTTCCTCCTGCATTGATAAACAATTCGTTATGTCGGTTTTCTCCACCCAATGGCCCTGATTTGCAGGTATAAATATCCAACCAGCCGTCGCCATTCACATCTGCAAATGCTACACCTGCTGTCCATGTTTTAGAAAGCCCCATACCACAAGATTCGGTAATATCTTTAAATTTCCACGCTCCAAGATTAAGGTAAAGCCGATTTGGAGTCATGTTACCACAGAAAAACACATCAAGTAGTCCATCATTGTTGATATCACCTAAACCTACACCGCCACCATTGTAAAAATTGCGGAAAGTATAACAGTTAAAGGTATCATTATCAGGTACCATATTAGCAAAGTCGATACCCGTTGTTTCAGCAGGCAGTAACGTCATTTGTATGGCAGAAGACGAAACTGATTCCTGCTGCGCCGTCGGGGTATTACATCTCCACAAAGCGCAACAAGCAACAAGAATGATAAACAGATTTTTCATGCTAAAGTATGGATAAACAAATAATTATAAGGATTTTATTCTGGTGTTACTGGGTGGTTTGGTTTTGTCGCATTGGGATCAAGTGTGACGGTCAAGTCCGAAATATCAACGGCAACTGTTTTGCTATCTTTAAGAAATACCCGAATTTGGCGATTGCCATTGATGCTCAACCAAAATGGTTTCCCTGATGGTGTTTTAAGTTCTTTAAAACTACCTCCATATTTTTTTGTGAGGTAATCCAGCACATTTGGGCGTAATTTTTCCGAAGAAAACTCCTTATTCCAAGGTGCCCATTGTTTATAATTGAAATAAAACCGCATAATATGAATTTTATCCTTTTCAAAATCGGGGTAAAAATTCAAATCAAAAGGTTCCCCATAATCGGTGATTATTATTTGAGCCGTATTATTTTCAGGGCCATTGGTAATGAGGTTATTTCTATTCAACTCAAGGCAATGGTTATAAAAATCGGTGCGGGTCATTCCAAAATGGATACCGAGTAAAAGGCTATCGTTGCGCACGCCCTTACTTAGTTCTTGGCTTACCCATTTTTCGTAGTCGGATTTACAAGATGGGAGTAGTGTAATAAGTAATGTTGAAAAAATAAAAAAGAATAATTTATTCATAATTTAAATCTCATTTCTGAGTGGTTAAACACAGTCGAAACCAGCGATCGACTACACTATAAAATTACATGAGCCATCCCGAACAACTCGGAATGACTCATGTAAAAAATTATCTACAAACAGTACTGATTAGTAACCAGGGTTCTGCTTCAAGTTTGGATTAGCGTTCAATTGTTGAACAGGGATAGGCCACAACTGGCGCTCTGGAGCAGAGTCACTTGTGCGCAAACCTTTTGCTTTTGAGAACTCACCGAAACGGATAAGGTCAGAACGACGCCAGCCTTCGTAGAATACCTCGCGGCTACGTTCAGCCAAGAACTGCTCGGCAGTAACACCAGCAGCAAGGTTAGATAAACCAGCGCGTACACGCAATGGTTCAGTATAAGTCAATACAAGATCCCAGTTACCAGCGTTACGTGCTTCTGCTTCTGCTTTTACCAACCAAATGTCAGAGAAACGCAAGATTGGGAAGTCTGTGCTCAAATCTGGTGTAGAACCATTGGCAAACTCATACTTACCGATACGAGCACCTGCTTGACGTTGGCAAGAAGGGAATAACTCATTGATCGCTGGTGTGTAGTTCAACGCTGGTCCGTCTGGATCGTCAGCAGAAGGATCTACGCAATCTGTAACACCATCTGCCAATTTTTGAGGACCTACGATAAAGTTATTCTTTCTGCGCTCGTCATTATCAGCATAGCTATTATAGAAATCTGTTGCTGTGCAATAGCCGTTCCATGGTTGTGCTTGAAGGTTAAACGTACCTTGGCTTGCATAGTGCAAAGTCATTTGAGGTAAGTTAAAACCTTTAGCAAATACCTTGTCATAAGGAATGGCAAGAATCATTTCAGAAGAACCTTCGTTTTGTGTAACAAAGTTTTCGCGGTATGTGCGTGAAGCAGAGAATTTACCACTACTGATTACATTGTTTGCTGCGTCAATCGCTTTTTGCCATTGTGCAGTGCCGGTGTAAACTGCAGCATTGAGGTACAATTTAGACAATAAAGCCTGCGCTGCATAGTAAGTAAAGCGGCCATAGAATGCGCCACCTGCTTGCTTAGGTAACAATGGAGAAATAGTGTTCAACTCGCTTTCTACAAATGCGTAAACCTGAGCGCGCGTAGATGTGGCTGGTTTGAAATCTTCTGGAACGTCAAAACGATCAACGAGTGGTACATTACCAAAAGAGTCTAATAACCAGTAGTAAAACAAAGCACGAAGACCGCGTAATTCAGATACATACGCATCAGCTGTCGCTTGATCTAAGTTGCCTTTTGCCAGTGCTTGGCCTACTTGAAGGATCAAGCGGTTACAAGTATTTACACCACCATACAAATAGTTCCATGAATTGTTATAACAATCTTCTTTACCATTTTGTGTGTGGAGGTGTGTGTTTAGCCATTGGCCACCATCGTACCAGTCATTACCACGTTGCGGTATCAATACCTCATTAGAGTTAACCTCTTGTGAAGAGAAATAAGAACCGTGGTTCATTAGGCCGTAAAGGTTAGTGTAAGCAGCACCTACAGCTGCTTTTACTTCTTCCTCATTGCGGAAGAAATTCTCGGTCTCAATCTGACTATAGAGTGTCTCGTCCAGATTGGTACAGGAGTTGAATGGTAATACTGCAACTGCAGCAATTACAATCTTTCCTGCCAAGGTGATCTTTTTCATATTAATGTAATTAATTTTGATGAATGAATGTACAACAACAGAGATTTAACAAATGTTATAACGTTTCGTTGTGTACAATTTGGTCAAAAGTTGGTATTCGTTTTAATTTAATTAAAAACTAAAGTTGACACCAAATGTGAACGCACGTGAGCGGAAATAAGTGCTACGACGATCGATACCAGGTGCCAAAGGATTTGGGAATGCCTCATCCGGTGGACGGTTACCATTATCAACAGAACCTGGATCAGCAAAACGTACCTCTGGATCAACACCAGAATATTTTGTGAATACAAATGGGTTTTGAGCATTCGCAAATACGCGTGCCTTCTTAAACCAAGATGTTGTAGGCAATTTGAAATTATAACCTATCGTAACGTTTTCGATACGAACAAAATCTGCTTTTTCAACTTGGTAGCTGCTTGGAGCATTTTTTGCTTTCAATTTCTCGTCGAAATACTTTGTTTTAACTTTATTCCAAGTTTTTGTATCTGGGTCTAAAGACTCATAGAATACGCGGTACTCATTCGCAAGGCTGTGACCAAATACACCACGAGCAAACAATTGGAAATCAAAATTACCAACGGATACAGAGTTAGTCCAACCCAAGTCGTACTTTGGTAAACCATTACC
>JAAFHO010000421.1 GCA_013297575.1 Chitinophagales bacterium | reverse complement strand
CGAGAGGCCACCGGAATTGTTGGTTCCTCTATGGGTGGATTGATTGCTTTTTATGCTGGCATGAAGTACAACCACGTTTTTGGTAAAGTAGGCGTGCTTTCGCCTTCATTTTGGTACAATCCTAAGGTGATGGAATTGCCCGCACAAGTATCTGGCCCCAAAAGTCAAATCTATATTTCCGCCAGCAAAAAAGAAATGCGTTCAATGGCCGGGGCGATGGAACACACCTATTGGACACTCAAGGATGCGGGGTTCTCAGATGACCAATTTCAGGTGGTCGTTAAAGACCGCGGACAACACACAGAAGCCTTTTGGAGTCGGGAATTTAAAGGGCTTTTCGAGTGGTTATATCCAATTACGGTATTATAACAACACTTCGCAGTTCTAAAAATTTCATTAGAATCTACTTCATCGAGCATAAATCGGGTTTGTCTTCGCCTACCTTTGTACGACACTTAGAATATTTTGAACTAGGTTTCTACTTTTATGACGGTACAACAAACACTCAGATTATGCGCCATTCTTTTAGCAATGGCTCCCGTTTTGGTCAAAGCCCAGTCACCCACCGATGGGCTTTTGATGAAAAAACGCGAATTATGTAACCTCCTCCAATACAACCAAAGCAATTGGTCGGAATATTGGCAGGGCACAACCAAGCGCAGCAATAGCAACCTCGGCACTGTTACCAATCAAAATGTTATGCTGATGAGTGCTTATGGAATTACCAATAAACTCAACGCACTCGTTGCACTTCCGTGGGTACGTACTAGTTCGGATGTAAGTTATTTACAAGGCCAACGCGGTATCCAAGACCTGTCACTTTGGCTCAAATGGCAGCCCTATCAAATCAAAATGGGCAAAAATGAACTCCGCTTCCAAACAACAGGCGGACTGTCCACACCTGCCTCTAACTATTTTGCCGATTTTTTGCCATTTAGTATTGGCTTAAAATCCAAAACGGCCTCTTTAAGGGCAATAGCGCATTTTACTACAGGTATGGGCATTTATGTTACAGCACAGGCCGGACATACCTGGCGCTCGCATGTACACCTCAACCGCGACTCCTATTTGTACCACAACGAATTGATCTATTCCAATGAAGTACCTGTCCCAAATTGGTTTGATGCCACTGTGCGTCTTGGTATTTTAAAACCCAAATTTCAAATCGAACTCTGGGGAGATCGGTCCACTGGCCTCACCGGCGATGATATCCGCTACAACGATGGTCCTATGTTGACCAACAAAATGCAGGCTACATCGGTAGGGGCTTGGGCTAAATATTGGGTAATCAAACAATTAGCCGTGTCCGTTGGCGGATCATCCGTTTTGGATGGTCGCAATGTAGGTCAATCCACAGGATGGAACGCAGGTGTTTTCTATCTCGTCGATTTTAACAAAAAAGCATCCAATTAATCCAATTTAAAAAAATTATTGATTATGAAAAATATCAACATACGTACATTTTTTTTTGCTGGACTTATCCTGTTCAGTGCCTGTAAAAAAACACCGGAAGCACTTATAAACCCACCCTATGCAGAGACCTCCTTGGACAATAACGGAGGCAATTGGAAAACAATCATTCTTACCAATGGCAGTGAAATATCTGTACCTACGCCTGTTGCGGCTGGATCCGATCTGTACCAAAGCGAAATTACAGCGCTGAAAGCAACAATGAGCACTGCTTCCGACGAAAATAAGGAAGCAGTGCAATATTGGGGCGCTAATGGTGTCGTTCGCTGGCACGAAATTGCCCGTGAATTGGCAGCCAATTACAACGCAGCACCTAATTACAACGCTGATGGTACCTACCCCGTACCTGATGCCAATAACCCGACAGCTTACCCCCGATTTCCATTTGCTAACCCACCGTATGCATCCCGTGCCTTTGCCCTGTTGGCAGTAGCGCAATACGACGCATTGGTGACTGCTTGGAAAGCAAAATTTGCCCATAATCGCCTTGCTCCTTACAAAAATGACACATCTGTTCAGCCATTGTTGCCTACCAACGACCTGCCTTCGTACCCATCCGAAGATGCTGTGGTAGCCGCTGCTTCGCGTGAAGTGTTGAAGTTTTTGTTCCCTGGCGAAAAGCCTTATTTGGATGAATTGTCCACAGAACACAAAAACACCCGTCTTTGGGGTGGCATGAATGTTCAGAGTGATATCGACGCAGGTGATTCACTGGGCGTTGCAGTTGCGAAACGGATTATTGCTTATGCTAAAACCGACCGCATGAGTGCCGCCAACAAGCAAGTTGACTATCCGCTCCTAAAAGCCGATGCTACTGCTCGTGGTATTACGACCCAATGGCGAAGTCTCGAAATACCTGCTCGCCCGCCACTATTACCGTTCTTTGGCAATGTAAAACCTTGGAATTTCAACGACACTACAAAGGTGGCTATTCGCCCGCCAGCTCCGCCGTTGCCTGGATCAGCGCAGTTTGAAGCAGATTTAGCCGAAATGCGCGATCTTGCCAAGAACAGAACGACAGAGCAATACCGTATTGCAGCCTATTGGGCCGATGGTGTTGGTTCATATACACCACCGGGTCACTGGAACCGCAAAGCAACCGAATATATTTATGAAAAGCAGTTGAACGAAATACGAAGCGCACGTGCAATGGCACTACTCACCACAGCCATTCAAGATGCTGGTATTGCATGCTGGAATACCAAATACTACTACCTCAGCCAACGACCAACCGATATTGATGCTAGCCTTAAAACAGCAACGGGTATTCCAAATTTCCCCGGCTATGTATCTGGCCACTCCACGTTCTCGGGTGCTGCCGCAGAAGTATTAGCGTTTATATTCCCCGATAAGGCAGCAGAAGTTCGCAATATGGCGCTAGAAGCATCCGAATCCCGTATTTATGGCGGTATCCATTTCCGGGTGGACTGCGAAGTGGGTTTGGAGTTTGGTAAACGCATCGGTGGATTTGCGGTGGAACGTGGAAGAAATGATGGTGCACAATAAAGATAAAATGTTACCATAGCGTGTACTTTTTCCACCACAAAAGGTACATTAGAGGAGAAATAAGCGTAGTATTGACTATTTTCTACCACAAAAGTGCACAAAAGGACACAAAGCGAAGAGTAATCGCTTCGCTCTTTTTAACAGTACAAAACGCTAGGGTACGCTAGAGTGTACGCTTAATCTTTGTGGACTCTTGTGGACTTTTGTAGTGGAAAAAGTGTACGCTACATTTTGCATCAGAAAACGATACCTTTGTGGTGTAATGCACCCAATATTTGAACAAATACGCGATATAACCCTACATGGTACAAATCGCTTAGGTACCCACCCCGAACTGCCGGAGTGGGTACCTTCTATTTCTAGTGAGGACACCACGACACAATTATTGCACACTTTAGCCCTGCTCTCCACGGCTCAAAAAGCAGGGCAGCGCATCCTTCCTTCAGCGGATTTACCCCAGCCCATGCTTATCGAAGAATCCTTACCTTATTGCAATACTACCGCCGTCCAATTGTGGCACGACATTGTAGAACTGGAAAGTAAATACCCCGTCTTTGAGCAACGCTGGTTACAATTGTGCGCACAACTAAATCAAGTGATTGCGCCCGAAATTATTACAAGCGTCCTTGCATTAGGCGCAACAAAAAAAATGGCGCATTTACGCCCATATATTGCTCAAGTAATAGGCAAAAGAGGCTTATGGATAGCAGCGCAATACACTAAATGGCACTACGCATTAACACCGGATTATCACCAAATTTGGCAAGAAGGCAAACCTGCTGAAAGATTAGACATCTTACGTCGGTTGAGGATCGAAAACCCTGAAATCGGTCGAAAACTAGTAGAAAAAACTTGGGATAAAGAAAGTGCTGCCGACCGAAAAAAGATGATCGAAGTATTCAAAGTGGGTATTACACCCGATGACGAAACGTTTTTTGCTACAAAACTAGATGATTTAGCACAAAAATCGCCTAGTGGAAAAGCCGTAGTACAGGAAACCAAACGCTTATTAGTTCAGTATTTGCTCACTATCGAAAACAGTGCCTTGCGCCAGCAATGGATCAGTTTGCTCTCTAAATACTTTATGAATGGAGCGGTACATTTACCAGATACCGATGATGATTGTTTCCATCCCGCTTGGCTCGTCTTCCAAAATGGATTTCCCCCAAAAAAAGACATCGCAGACTGGTGGTTGGAAATATTAACCATAATGCCACCTGCTGTTTGGCCGTTGGCGAGTGGTTTGCCGCTAGAACTATCCCTCGCCGCTATCCAAAATAGCAAATATGGCCCTTCTATTCAAAAAATCAATATCCAAGACGCGCTCATCAACGCTACGTTGTATTATTCCGACCCCGATTGGGCGGCCATTTTATTGCAAATAGGTACTAATCTACAATTTGTTGACTTGCTTTCACATTGCTCCGCCGCGCACCGCGAGGCCATTATGATGGATGCAAAAATGTCGCCAGCTGTGCTCAATTTGGTGTGGAGTAGTCCAGCCATTCAATTCAACTGGTCTTTGAAATTTAGTGAATGGGTCCTTCGCGAACTATTCCAAAGTTGGATGGGATACTATTTTAGTAAAGTGCAACAAATTATGCCTTTGGATGTGTTCCTTCATCCTCAAACCCGCCCAGCCGAACTACCTACGCTCTACGATAGCCCCGAAAAACGCGATAAATGGTTACAAGTTATTGCGCCAGAACTCGAAAAAGCCTTAGTCGTGAAGCGGATATTTGGGCATTATGCAGATTAAAATCTGAACATTCCTTACCTTTGCGCTGCCGCCTGCATTACAAACGGGGTCGTGGCAAAATTTTATGGGTAAACATTTATACAACCGCGTCAATCGACAGGAACTAAAAGAACAGCTCCAACGAAGCACTGAGGTGCGCACAACACTTTCCTTTTACAAATACATCCAACTAGATGATCCCAAGCAATTTCGGGACGACCTATATGCTGGTCTTGCCGAAGTAGGCACGTTAGGGCGTATTTACGTGGCCAAAGAAGGCGTTAATGCTCAACTTTCAGTGCCTGAACACCAGTTTGAAGCCTTTAAGGAAATACTTCATCGGTGGGAATTTTTTAAAGGGATGCGCCTCAATATTGCGGTGGACGATGATGGGAAATCATTTTTTGCGTTGATCATTAAAGTCCGCGACAAAATAGTAGCCGATGGTATTGATGACCCTAGTTTTAACCCTTCCAATACGGGTCAACACCTCAACGCCAGCGCATTTAACGAACTCACCAGCCAACCCGATACTATTTTGGTGGATATGCGCAACCACTACGAAAGCGAAGTGGGGCA
>JAAFHO010000420.1 GCA_013297575.1 Chitinophagales bacterium | reverse complement strand
CGGTTTTTTGATGTATCTCGCTGATTCTTTTGGATATTTGGGGAGTGTGGGGGTGTTGCTTTGGCGCAATTTTGGTCAGAATAGCATGACTTGGAAGGCTTTTTTTCTACAAATGTGTGTGTATGGCGGTGTTGGGGTAGCTGTTGTTGGTGCTTACTCGATCTTCTATTTTTCAAGGAAACACGTTGCTTAACAATTACTTTACACTGCGATAATTTTAGATTGACCATCGTACGATCAATGCTATGCTACCTTTGCAGCGTTATTAGGAAATGCTGTTAGGTAAATTATTTCGAGCAATACAAAACTAAATAAAATATTTTTCTATACCATAACTAATCCTTTTTTGATTGCTGTCGATTGCTGCTAAAGTTTAATAAAATGCTGTTTTATGTGCAAAATTAATCCATTCATCCGCTCTATGTATCGCTTGGGTTGTTACTAAAAAAACAAAACGCTAGATTATAATAATTCATTAATCCAATATTTTTTTCATCTTTACTATTTTTATCTATGAAGGTTAATTGCTACACCTTCAAGGGTCTATTTATTGCCCTTGTTTTACTGCTGCTATCCGTTCCAGGTATGGCGCAACGATTAATTAAAGGTACAGTTTCTGATGCCGAAACCAAAGAGCCATTAGTTGGTGCTACGGTTTCATTACAAGGTACTTCAGTAGGTACTTCGACCGATGCTCAAGGTAATTTTGCTATTGAGGCTAAAGCCGGTCAAGTTATTAACATTGCTTATACTGGCTTTGATGACCAAGCCATTACAGTGGGTAATGAAAATGTTATCAATGTTGCTTTGGCTACTAGTAACCTTATTAAAGAGGTAACTATTTCTGCACTTGGTTTCAAGCGCGATAAAGCCAAAACTGGTTACGCTGTACAAGATGTAAAAGGAAATGATCTACTCAAAGCCCGCGAACCGAATGCCATTAATGCTTTGGTGGGTAAAGTAGCAGGTTTGAGCATTGGTGGTTCTCCTGAAATGTTGCGTGCTCCAAACATCAGTTTGCGCGGCTCAAGCCCTATTTTTGTAGTAGATGGTGTGCCGATCAATTCCGATACTTGGAATATCAGTGCCGATGATATCGAAACTTATACCGTCTTGAAAGGCCCAGGTGCTGCTGCATTGTATGGATTCCGTTCACAAGGTGGTGTTATTATGATCACCACTAAGAAAGGAACTGCGGACAAGCGTGGTGTACGTGTAGAGTTCAATACCAGCCAAATGATCGAAAAAGGCTTTAATGCTATTCCTGAAGTACAGGACGAGTATGGCCCTGGTGACCACGGTCGCTACAGCTTTATTGATGGCCGCGGTGGTGGTTTGAATGATGGTGACTATGATGTATGGGGGCCACGTTTCGAGGGACAATTGATTCCTCAGTACGATAGCCCTTTAGATGCCAATACAGGTGTCCGCCAAGGTACGCCATGGACTGCACGCGGTACAAATAACTTGACTCGTTTTCTTCGTCCTGGATTTTTGTCCAACAATAACATTAACGTAACTACAAGCACAGATCGCTTGGATATGCGTTATTCTACCTCGTATAATTACCAGCAGGGTATGGTACCTAATACGCAGTTGAATGTTGCCAATTTTAATGTTTATACTGGATTGAAAATTACGCCAAAGGTAAAATTAGAAGCGAATATCAACTATAACCGTCAGTTTACGGATAATATTCCTGATGCTAACTATGGCCCTAATTCATTGATTTACAATATTGTAATTTGGGGTGGTGCCGACTGGGATATTGACCAATTAAAGAACTACTGGCAGCCGGGTAAAGAAGGTGTTCAGCAAATTTATGCAGAATACCAACGCTATAATAACCCTTGGTTTATGGCTAAAGAATGGTTGCGTGGTCACCAAAAAACGGATGTTTATGGTCAAACAGGTTTGACTTGGTCGATCGCAAAGGGTCTTGATCTAAAAGCACGTACTGCTGTTACTACTTATGATTTGTACCGCAATGAGAAATTCCCTTACTCTGCTACCTCTTATGGTCGCGAGGAGGGCCGTGGTGATTACCGCGAAGACAAGCGTACATTGTTCGAAAGCAATAGTGATGTGTATTTAAACTTTGATCGTAAAGTAACCGAAGATATTAGTATTAATGCTTTGGCAGGTGGTGCTATTAGAAGTTTCAATTACGAGTCTAGTTTTACCTCTACGAACTATTTGAACGTGCCAGGTTTGTACTCTTTCTCTAATAGTGCAAACCCATTGTTCTCTGCTAACTACCGCTCTCAAATGTTGGTTCAAAGCGGTTATTACTCTGCTGATTTTGGTTTTAAGAATTTCTTGTTTTTAACGCATACAGGTCGTGTGGATCACTTGTCCACATTGCCAAAAGATAACAATACGTTCTTCTACCCATCATTATCTGGTAGTTTTGTTGTATCTGAATTGGCTAAAATGGGCCCAGTTTCTTTCTTGAAATTCCGTGGGTCTTATGCTAACGTTAAATCTGCACTTACACAATCTACGATTGGCGTAACACCAGCAGCGAATTATCCGGTAGGATATGGACAGGCTTATTCGTCTTCTTATGATGGCCCATCCTATTCTAACGCATCGGTATATTCTACGCCATTGGTGTATGATAACCGTCCGGGTGCCAACTTTACCAATCAGATTGTTAACTCTGGATTGTTGCCAAGTTCACGTACAGCATACGAAGCAGGTATTGAAACTAAGTTTTTCTTGAACCGTTTGGGCTTGGATTTGAACTATTTCCAATATATTGACGGTCCACAAATTTTCCAACAAGCGATTTCTGAAACATCTGGTTATACTTCACAGTTGATCAATGCGGTAAAAACACGCACTACTGGTTTTGAAGTTTCTTTAGATGCTAAACCGATCAGCGATCCCAAAGGCTTTAGCTGGGATGTGTTGTTGAACTGGAGTAATTTCAAGACAACATACATGGAATTACCTGAGGGTCAGGATGTTATCTATGGTTTCTTCAAAAAAGGTGATCGTGTGGACAAATACTACGATCGTGCATTTGTACGTACCACCGATGGTCAAATCGTAAACGATGCATCTGGTCGTCCAATTTACAACCCAGTAGCGCAGTATTTGGGTAATATCAATCCAGATTGGTCTTGGGCTGCTTACAACCGCGTTTCTTACAAAAATTTGAGCCTTGGTATTCAGTTTGATGGCCGTGTAGGTGGCGTTATTCGCAACTATATCCAACAGCAAACCTTCCGTGGTGGTCGTAATATTGCTACGATTGAAGGCGAAATGGGTGCTGCTCGTTTGGCGGATTGGGTAAACCAAAAAAATGGTAAATTTGACAAACCACAGGAAAATGGTAACTGGGTAGGTGAAGGTGTTTATGTGGACAATGGTGTAGCCATTCAGTATGACCAATATGGTAATATTACGAACTACGACAAGTTAACATTTAAGACAAATACAACGAAGACATTTTTGCAAGATTATATCAGCCGTTACTACAACTCAGGTGAAGGTAATTTGATGTCGCGTACATTTACGAAATTACGTGAGGTGACATTGACGTACAAAATGCCAGAAACTTGGTTTGAGAAAAACCGTTTGATCCGCTCTGCGAGTGTATCTTTGGTAGGTCGTAATCTTTTGTATTTCGCTGAGAAAAAAGATGTGGATTTGGATCAATACCTCGGTACAGGATTTAGTTCTAATAACGGTGGCCGTTCTGATATCCAATCACCAACAGCTAAGCGTTACGGTATCAATATCAATATCACTTTTTAATTGATTAGAATAGGTTTTCACGATGCGATTGTATATCAATTGCTCGTGAAAGCCTATTCAACTTTTTAATTAATTTTAAAATAATTATAAAATTTTATCATGAAAAATATTTTATATTTTTTATCTATAGTTGCGCTTATCGCAACAGCCGCCTCTTGTGCTAAATTTGATGATTTAGAGGCTGATCCAAACCGTTCTACACAAGTGCCACCATCGTTAGTATTGCGTGGTGTATTGCGCGATCTTTATGTGGCTCCTTGGGACAGTGAGTCTCAATATTGCCAATATTACTGCGTAAATTATAACTATTATGGCAATAATGAGTATTGGTCTGGTGCTGCTGGTCTTCGTTTTACAACATTGAAAAATGTAATAAAAATGGAAGAAGAAGCGCTTCGTATTGATTTGCCGGCAGTAAATGCTTACAGCGCTTTGGGCAAGTTTTTGCGTGCTTATTTTTACTACGATATGACGATGAAAGTAGGTGATTTGCCTTTGAAAGAAGCGTTGAAAGGTCAAGAAAATATTGCTCCTGCGTATGATACACAGAAGGATATTTTCAAACAAATTTTGGTGTGGTTGGATGAAGCGAATACCGATTTGGCAGCGCGTATTGCTGCGGCTGATAATACTTTACAAGGCGATATTTATTTCGATGGCGACTTGCGCAAATGGCAAAAAACAGTGAATACGTTCAAATTGCGCGTATTGACTCAATTGTCTAAAAAATCGGGTGAAAGTGACCTAAATATTCAGCAAGAGTACGCAAAAATCCTTGGTGATCCTACGAAATACCCAATTCAAACGGGTTTGGGTGATAATTTGGAATTTAAGTACAATTCTGTAACGGATAAGTACCCTGTAAATCCAGATAATTTTGGTTTTGACGCATTGCGCAACAACCTTTCTGCTACGCACGTCAATTTGTTGGCGCGTTTGCAGGATCCACGCGTATTTGTTACTGCTGAGCCTACATCTTATGCCATTGACTCATTGGGGCTTTCAGTTACTGATTTTGCTGCTTATGTAGGTGCTCCATTTGATGAGAGTATCGACGAAATGTCAACTAAAGTACAAGCAGGTCGTTATTCTTTGATCAACCGTGCGCGCTATTATAGCAGTTACACGGCAGAGAATTGTATCCAAGTGGGTTACCCTGAAATGTGTTTTAATATTGCAGAGGCGATCCACCGTGGTTGGGTTTCTGGCGATGCAGGTGAGTGGTATAAGCGCGGTATTACGGCTTCTATGGCTTTTTATGGCTTTACCGATGCTACTGTCGTAAATGCTTATATCAATCGTTCCGAAATTAAATATGTAAGCGGTGTAGATCAAAGTTTGACAAATATTTTGGAACAAAAATATATTGCATTGTTTATGCACAGCGGTATGGAATCCTATTTCACTTGGAGACGTACAGGTATTCCTGCTTTTGCTGCGGGTGGTGCTGGTACGGGTAATTCTGGTGTAATTCCTCGTCGTTTCCAATATCCAACGAGCGAGCGTGATAACAATAAGACGAATTATCAAACGGCTTTA
>JAAFHO010000042.1 GCA_013297575.1 Chitinophagales bacterium | reverse complement strand
GGTGGCGGTGGTACTACTACAACGGGTGGCGATGGCGGTGCATCCACTACCTTTCTAGGTGCCGCAACAGATTTTGCATCAGGCACATCTGATAAAAAGGCATCGTAGAGTTCGCGGATATAAGACTGTGTAATATCCACATCAATTCGTGGTATATTATCTGGGTCTTTGAGCATGCGTGCAAATTCGCGGTTGAGTTTGTCTAGGTAAATTTTTGCTTTGAGCAGATCCATGGTTACGATATTTTTTGAATTTTGGGTTGATGTAATACTTTAGGGTAATTATCAAATGCTTGTTGTTGGTTTTTTGTTAGGAACATGGAGGTATTATACGCTATTTTGACCTCGCTTGCTACTAACTGACGCAAACGTACATACATTGTTTGAATTGCACAATTGTAGGGTATTATTTTTGCTTACATTTGTGGGGCGGATGGGATTTTATACGAAAACATACGAAAACATAGGGTTAGCACCCTATGCTGGATATTGCGCCCCTTTGGGGCTTTTTCTGTCTGCTTGCGCTTAATGTTTGATCTTTTTATTTTCATTTTGATCTTGCATAATAGTGTGGCGCAATTATATATACTTTGTTTTAAATTTAGATCATGCAAAATATTATTAGGTATCTGCGCGAGCATTTCAAATTGGATTTTAAATGGGCTTATTATGCAGCCGTTTTTGGTTTTATTGGCATTTGTATCGCAATCAATTATACCACGGCACCGGCAGGTAGCCGCTCTTGGGAAGCTTGGATTATTCGGTCGTTTTATGTGCAGGGTAGCCCTTGGTGTTTCTTGATTTATTTTGTGTTTTATGGTTTTCCGTATTTTGTTATTGCTGCAATTACTGCATTTTTTAATAAAGATACCGTTTTTTGGCAAAAAAAGGAATTTTGGGTTCGTTCGTTATTTATACTTATATTGATGAGTTTGCAGGCAAGTATGGGTTTGCATTGGGTATTGGGTAATCAGTTTTCTTATCCGCCCGATCGCTATTTTACAATGCGAATTACCGCTCCGCTGATGCCTTATCTCTGGATTGGGCTGCCGTTATTGGCCTTTTGGTGGTACCGCGACCGAAAGCGAGGCGTACCATTTATGTATGGACTTGTCCGAAAAGGTTTTGATCCCCTACCCTATTTTTTGTTACTTGGCCTAATGTTTCCATTGATCTTTTGGGCATCTTCGCAAGCGCAGTTCTTGAATTATTACCCGACTTTGCAATTGAAACAAATAACAAAAATGACCATTATTGAAGACGAAAAACTGGCTTTTTTCCTGTATGAGATCATTTATGGGCTATATTTTATTTGGGCAGAGATTATTTTTCGAGGTTTTATGGTGGTTGGTATGGCCGATACGATGGAGCGTCATGCGGTTGCTCCAATGGCGGGCGTGTATGCTTTTCGGCATTTCGCCAAGCCGCCCGGTGAAACGATTAGTTCGGTATTTGGTGGCTATATTTTAGGGGTTATTGCATTACGCACCAACAATATTGTAGGCGGCGCCATTCTACACGGCAGTATTGCTGTAATGATGGATATGTTGGCATTTTGGAGACTTGGGTAATGCATTTGCTAATGAAATAGATGTTTCTTCTGGCTCATCAAATACCTTTTTTTATGTTTGTAATACATAACACTATTTTGCAAACATTTCTTACTAAAAAGTGATTCAAATCGCATACCATCCAAAACATGAACAATAAACGCACACAACTCACCCTTTTTATACCAGAACAAGATGCTGTTGCTATTGAAAAAGTAAGAAAAGAGTACAATCCCGAACAGTATAAATTGATTCATGCGCATGTAACCCTTTGTAGAGAAGATGAACTGGATCAAATAGATGATGTTATGCTGAATTTGGAGCAATTACAATTTGAGTGCTTTGCCATAAATTGGGGGGCAGTAGAACGGTTTTCGCAAGGCAAAGGGGTGTTGTTACCCGCTATTGACGACAATGATGTATTTCAAAAATTACGTTCAACTGTTTTAAAAGGGTTAATCGATCAACCCAGAAAACATGAACCGCATATCACTTTAATGCATCCTCGAAATGCGACTTGTACGGATGAAATATTTGAATCTATCCAAAAAAATAGTTTTCCGCAACAGATAACATTTTATGAAATTAGCCTTATTGAACAAGAAATTGGTGAAAAATGGCAAATTTTAAAGACATATAAATTAAGTACACTGTAAAATAAAATAACAATGGATCATATTTCACTTAATGTTTTTGGGGAGCCACTGCAAGCATGCAGCCTTGCACCGCTCACTGGTTTTTATCGCGACGGGTGCTGCGCTACGGGCACTGACGATACAGGCCGACACGTAGTCTGCGCTATTATGACCGCAGATTTTTTGGCTTTTTCCCAATCCCGAGGGAATGACCTCAGTACACCAAGACCAGAATACAACTTTTCGGGGTTACAGCCCGACGATCGATGGTGTCTTTGCGTGCTGCGCTGGAAGGAGGCTTTAGAGGCTGGGGTTGCTCCACTTGTTGTACTAGAAAGTACCAATGAGGCTGCTTTACGATATGTGGATATACAGGACTTGATCTCCCACGCATTCAAACGAGCAACGCCAGCAATATGAATACGGTGTAAACGCATTACAGTATTACAAGAACACCAACAGATTTGAAGTAAGTTTAAAGGTTATGCTAGACAAAAACACAATCTAAACAATTTTTTAGTTTAATCTAAAAATAAACTTACCTTTGCCTAAATTTAAAAATAAGTTTAAGCAAAAATTCAAATTAAAATGAAAAAAACGCTTATAATCATACTAAAATTCGCTTTTTTATTTCCTTTTCTGGCTCAAGCACAAGACGCTCAATCTATTTTTGTCCAAGATGCCATCACGCGAGAACCGATAGTTGGTGCTACTATTACCGTAGAAAACATCCTTGGAGGGTTTCAAACCGATACATTGGGGCAATTTAGTTTAAGAGAAAAAAACATTCATCAACAGTCCTCCTGCACGATTCGAGCCCTTGGTTATAATACTTGGATGGGTGCTATTGCAACGCTTTCTATCTCCAAAATAGTACTACTGCAGCCCTCTGAAAATGTATTTGGTACCGTCGTTATTTCGGCCACTATGAAAGAGGTTTCCAAGGATGCTTCGCCCATTCCGGTAGAAATTTATACACCCCGATTTTTCCAAAAAAACGCCTCACCCACCATTTTTGAAGCACTCACAATGGTCAATGGAGTGCGGCCACAACTCAATTGTAATGTGTGCAATACTGGCGATATCCATATCAACGGCATGGAAGGCCCCTATACGATGATTACGATTGATGGAATGCCTATCGTAAGTGGACTTTCCACGGTATATGGTCTGAGTGGTATTCCAAATGGCTTAGTGGAGCGCATTGAGGTAGTAAAGGGGCCAGCAAGTACGCTTTATGGATCAGAGGCGGTAGGTGGCATGATTAATATTATTACAAAAAATGCTTTTACTGCTCCACGTGTGTCTTTGGATATTTTTGGCACTCAACTTGGCGCATATAATCTGGACGGTGCAATAGCAACACGTGTTGGAAAAGCGCACACATTACTGGGCATCAACTACTATAATTTTAACCGTCGGCTCGACATCAATGAGGACAATTTTACGGATATTACGCTACAAAACCGCGTTTCGGTATTTAATAAATGGAATTTCAGTCGAAAAGAAAACCGTTTGGCAACACTCGCAGCCCGTTTTGTACACGAAAACCGATGGGGCGGCGAGTTACAATGGCAACCCCGTTGGCGCGGTACAGATAGTATTTATGGTGAAAGCATTTATACCAACCGCGTAGAAATATTGGGCAAATATCAACTTCCTTTTAAGTACAGGCGGGTAATGTTTGATCTCTCTTGGAACCTCCACGATCAAAATTCTTATTATGGGGTTACGCCCTATTTCGGCAAACAGCAGGTGGCATTTGGCCAATTAACTACTGATCTGCCTTTGGGCAAACGACATGATGCTTTGCTCGGTACGGCCTTGCGCTTTACTCATTACGACGATAATACGCCTGCTACTGCCGCTCCCGATGGTGCGCGCAATATGCCTTCACGGATTTGGTTACCGGGTATATTTTTACAAGATGAGATGGAAATTAATACGCGTAACCGTCTCTTGTTCGGCTTGCGTTATGATTACAACTCCATACATGGCAATATTCTCACCCCTCGAATCAGTTGGAAATGGACAAAAGATGCCCAACACATTCTAAGGCTTACCACGGGATCGGGGTATAGGGTAGCCAATATTTTTACCGAAGACCATGCCTCATTGACCGGCGCTCGCGAGGTCGTAATTGCTGAAAATCTGTTGCCGGAAAGGTCATGGAATGCCAATTTGAACTACAATCGCAAATTTTTTCCCAAAAAAGCAGGTTTTATTGGACTGGATGGTAGTTTGTTTTTTACCTATTTTAGCAACCAAATTGTACCAGATTATGCCACAGATCCTAATAAAATCATCTTTTCTAATTTGGACGGGTACGGTATTTCGTCCGGTTTATCGCTCAATTTAGACTTTAATTTTCTAAATGGATTAAAAATCATTGCAGGAGCAACGGCCATGGATGTGTATCGTATCGAAAATAATATTCGGTTGCCACAACTCTTTGCGCCACCCATTTCAGGAACGTGGACCATCACCTACCCCTTCACTCCTTGGGGTTTAACATTCGATTATACTGGTACATTCAATAGCCCAATGCACCTGCCCGTCTTACCCAATGATCCGCGTCCGGAGTTGTCACCTTGGTTTTCGATCCATAATTTACAAACGACTAAAAAGTTGAAACACGGTATTGAACTTTATGCTGGAGTAAAAAATTTATTTGGGTTTTACCCACGCGAGGAAGTCATTTTGCGTGCTTTTGACCCATTTGACAAGCAAATTGGTGTAAATAATCCTCATAATTTCACATTTGACCCAACTTATAACTATGCACCCATACAGCGGCAGCAGGTATTATTGGGAATGAGATGGACGATGCGATAATTATGAGCGGTGATAAATGTTGTTTGGCACTTATCACCGCTCCCCTCCTCTTACTCCTCCGCTGCATTTTTCATTTTCATCAATAGCGTATAAGCATTTTTGAGTACGATCTTTTGCGAAAGCAGTGAGGCCGCATTTGCAGAGACCAACGCCGTAAATCCATTTTCCTCTGTTCCTTTTTCCACTGCTACCATTTCAAATATGCCTTCGGATTGTGCTACAAAAACATAATGTGCATTTTCGAAACGCAAAATAGCATCACTAGGCAACGTTATAGCACTTGCATTTTGGGTTTCTACCATGGCCGTCATAAACATACCGGGTAATAGTCCGTTGTTTTTTTGATCTAAGTGGCAGTGTACGGTTACGCTTCGGTCTTCTCCTATATTTTGACTGATCAGAATAATTTTAGCGGGATATACGGTATTTGGATCGGCATTGGCATAAGCCATTACTTTCTGCCCGATTGCCAAGCCTGCTAAATCTTGCTCAAACACATTGAGTGTCAAGTGAATATCATCTGTATTGACCAGTTCAAACAAGACATCGGTTGGGGCCACATATTTACCGATATTTACCTTCACCGCAGCAACAAAACCCTCAATCGGCGCATAAATTTGTATGTTTTTTGAAATAGCATCCACGGTGAGCCGTTCGGGATTAATACCAATGAGTTTCAGTTTCTCGCCTAATGCTTTTGCATTAATTTGTTGTGTTTGATACTCTGCTCGAGCCAGTTGGAGTACTTTGTCGCTAGAGGATTGATCGCGATTAAGGGTTTCTTGTCGCGCAAGATCAGCAGAAAGGTATTCGAGACGCGCTTTTGTGGCCAAATATTCCTGTTGAAGCGTAATATATTGCGGGTCTTCGAGTGTAGCCAACACTTCGCCACGCCTAACTTTTAATCCCGGCAATAATTTAGTTTGTTTTAAATAACCACCTAACGGACAACTAATGGAGATGATATTTTGCGGCGGCGCTTCCATAAATCCATTTACTTTTATGGTATTGCCCAACTTACGGCGCTCGGGGCTGCCTATTTCTAACTGAGCATTTTTTAATTGGGCAGCCGTCATTTCGACACGCATCGGCATTGTCTCCGTACTGGCTTGCGGGGTAGCAACTTCGGGATTGGGCGTACTGCTGCATGCAGCAAAAATTAAGATAAATATACTAAAAAAAGAAAATTTCATATTTTTATAAATGATAATTGTAAAAGAAAAAGGAATATGGGACTTACACTGAAACCATTTCCTCAATAGACAAAATATTCCAATGCGACTAAGGCTTGGTGGTATTGTTGCAACAGATCGACATATTCCATTCGTGTGGCAAGGGCTTGCGTAGCACTGAGTGTCCATTCTACATAATTGATCGCACCGTTTTTCAATTGATTATCAGCAATTTGTAGCGTTTGCGCCACCACTGGGTTTGTATTTTGCTCAAAATCATCGAGGGTTGCACGGTATGCAACTACCCTTTGTAATGCGGCGCGATAACTGGTTTCTAAATCGTATTGTGTGGCAGCCACTTGGGCTTGTGCCATATCTTGTTCAATGGTCGCTGCCTGTACCCGCGCGTGGGTTGCTTTTTTGAATACCGGCAAACTTATGCCAGCCTGAACACTCAAAAACTGTGGCGCAAGGCCATAATCCCGCTCCGAACCACGAATCACCTGTGGTCCACGAATTGATTGTAAATTTAAGCCCAATCGATACTCCGGCAATAGCGCATTTTTTACAACAGCAGTATGGCGCTCTGCTACGGATAAGCGCATTTGTGCCGCATGGAGCATGGCGTGGTTTTGTAAAAGGGCTGCTGTATCTAAGGCAGGAGGAAACGTCAAAGCCAATGGTATTACGTTTTCCCCAACCCCCAAAAGGCGTTGAAAATGGAGGAGTAACGCTTGCTGCTCCGTTTTCAACAACTGAACCTGACGGCTGGTTTGGCTTTTGAGCAAATCGGCATTTGCTTTCTCGAGTGCGTTGCTTTCCCCTGCTTTCAGGCGTGATGCGGCACGCTGCGAGGCTGCACCAAAGAGGCTATCTGCCCACAGTAGTACGCGTTCCTTTTCGCGCAACGAAACAATTTCAGTATATATTTTTTTTACTCGAAACGATAACTCATGTTGTTGCAATGCCAAATCAGCGGCACTCAACGTGGTACTTTGGGTGAGCAAAGCAGCCTTACTTTTGGTCAATTTACCTGCACCAAACGTCTGTGTTGCGCCTATCCGAGTATCTAAATAAGCGGTATTAATTTGCCCACTTTCCAAGTTAAAATCTGTTTTTGGAAGATCGCTGGCAGTCTGTTCCAATGCTTGGTTACGCATAATATCCAACTGATATGGCCGCAATGCAAGGTTGTTCTGCAATGCCGAATCTATGGCTGCTTGTAGTGTAATTGGCGTTTGTGCCACAACCATTTGACCACCCAAACAAGCGGTAATGAGCAATATTATTGCCGCTTTTGGGTTTATTTTTGCTTTTTTATGAAAGAAAACGTACAAAACTGGCAATAAAAACAAAGTTAACAAGGTAGCAGAAATTAGGCCGCCAATCACAACAGTAGCCAAAGGCCGCTGCACTTCCGCCCCTGCACCGTGGCTAAATGCCATCGGTAAAAAACCCAACGATGCCACCGAAGCAGTCATCAAAACAGGACGCAACCTGATCTTGGTGCCTTGCAATACCACCCGACGTAAATCGGTCATGCCCTCTTGTCGCAGACGGTTAAACTCCGTGACCAATACAATACCGTTCAATACTGCCACACCGAACAATGCAATAAATCCAATACCTGCCGAAATAGAAAATGGCATACCACGCAAAGCCAAAGCGATAATACCACCTACTGCCGAAAGCGGAATTGCCGAATAAATCAGCAGCCCTTGTGGAACAGACCCAAATGCAAAATACAGCATTAGGAAAATAAGCAATAAGGATACCGGAACAGCCAATCCCAAACGCGCCTTAGCCGCCTGTAAATTCTCAAAACTTCCACCATACTTAACAGAATAACCTACCGGAAACTTTACTTGAGCATCCACCTTGGCACGTACTTCATCTACAACACTTTGCACATCGCGCCCACGAACGTTGAAGCCCATGATAATTCGCCGCTGTGCATTTTCCCGTTGGATTTGGTTAGGGCCTTCAATAATATCAACTTCGGCAACCAAGTAGAGCGGAATTTGTAGCCCCATTGGTGTAGAAATGAGTAAATTTTGCACATCGGAGAGGTCACGGCGTTCCTTTTGATCCAAGCGCACCACTAGATCGAAACGCTTTTCTTCTTCAAATACTTGGCCAGCCACCGCACCTGCAAAAGCCGCATTAATGGTTTGGTTCACCGTCTCTACACTCAATCCGTATTGTGCCAAAGCCGACCGTTTTGGTCGAATTGTAATTTGAGGCATACCGGTTACCGCTTCAACATAGCGTTCTGTGGCACCATTCACCTGCCCTACTAGATCATTAAATTGGGTGGCCAAACGTGCTAATGTGTCTAAATTTTCTCCAAAAATTTTACAAACTACATCCTGTTTAGCACCAGTCATGAGTTCGTTAAATCGCATTTGCACTGGGTATTGAAACCCAGCTGTGACACCGGGAACATCTTGCAATGCAGTACTCATTTTCTCGGCCAATTCATCAAAGGTGCGCGCTGATGTCCACTCTTTTTTATCTTTCAAGATGATCATCATATCACTGGCTTCAATGGGCATTGGGTCGGTTGGTATTTCACCGCTCCCTATTTTGGTGACTACTTTTTCGACTTCAGGAAAGCGTTCGAGCAAAATTTTGGCCGTTTGTTGCGTGCTTGCAATGGTCGTATTGAGGTTGCTTCCCATTAACACACGAGTATCCACGGCAAAATCGCCTTCTTCCAACGCAGGAATAAATTCGCCACCTAAAGTAGAAAGCAATAAAATAGCACTAAAAAATGAAGTAATAGCAACCGAAATGGCTATTTTGGGGAATTGCAATACATATTGTAAGCCATTTTGAAAACTACGTTCAACGCGCCCCATGATACGATCGGAAAGCGAGGCTTTTAACGTATTTTTTTTGCTCAACGCCAAACTCGCTACTGCTGGAATATACGTCAGCGAAAGCACAAAAGCCCCTAGCAATGCAAATGCAACGGTTTGTGCCATCGGTTTAAACATTTTCCCCTCTATTCCTTGTAGTGCAAAAATGGGAAGATACACAACCAATATAATGATTTGTCCAAATACGGCTGCATTCATCATTTTAGAGGCCGAATGCTCCACCTGTTGATCCATTTCCTGCTGAGTCAGCCTATTGGTATGGGCCAAAGTTTTGGAATGCGATAATTGGTGCATTACAGCCTCCACGATAATCACGGCACCATCTACAATCAATCCGAAATCTAATGCGCCTAAACTCATCAAATTTCCGCTCACTTTGAACATATTCATCAAGATAACCGCAAATAACATGGCTAAAGGAATAACCGAGGCCACCACCAAACCCGCTCGCAAATTACCTAAAAACAGTACCAAAACCAGCACCACAATCAGCGCACCTTCCATTAAATTGGTTTCTACAGTACCAATGGCATTGTTTACCATCTTTGTTCGGTCTAAAAATGCTTCAATAACAACGCCTTCCGGTAGCATTTTTTGAATTTCCTCAATGCGCGTTTTAACGCGTTTAATCACCGCCGAAGAATTTTCACCTTTCAGCATCATCACTACGGCGCCTGCGGTTTCGCCTTCGTCATTGTAGCACAATGCGCCATAACGGGTGGCGGTGCCAAAACCCACTGTGGCTACATCGCTGATCTTTATTGGTATGCCAGCAGTGGTCGTTTTGACCACCATTTGCTCTATATCTGATATTTTTGTAGCCAAACCTTCACTCCTGATAAACAATACGGTAGGGCCTTTTTCGATATAGGCACCACCTGCATTTTGATTGTTAGCAGCCAGTGCTTGAAATACATCGGCAATAGTAAGTCCATAAGATTTTAATCGTTCAGGATTTACACCTACTTCATACTGTTTGAGCAGCCCTCCAAAAGTACTTACATCGGCTACGCCGGGAACACCGAGTAGTTGGCGGCGCACAATCCAATCTTGCATAGTACGCAATTCGACGGGCGTATATTTACCTTCAAATCCCTTTTTAGGTCGGAGAACATACTGATAGATTTCGCCTAATCCAGTAGTCACGGGTGCCATTCCGGGCGTACCTAACCCTGGTGGTAATTCTGATTGTACGTTTTGAAGTCGTTCACTCACTTGTTGGCGCGCCCAATAGACATCGGTTTCGTCGTTAAAAACAATCGTAACGACACTTAAGCCAAACCGAGAGAAACTACGAATTTCTTTAAGACCGGGAATATTGCTATTGGCCTGTTCAATCGGGAATGTAATAAAACGCTCCACATCAGGTGCGCCCAATGCAGGCGATACGGTAATGACTTGTACTTGATTATCTGTGATATCGGGTACTGCGTCAATGGGTAATTGTGTGAGTTGATAAATCCCGTATGTGATTAATGCTATGGTAAATAGCAGTACAATCAACTTATTTTTTATTGAAAAATGAATAATTCCTTGTAACATAACCTGTTGATTGTCGTGTTATTGGGAATACCGATGCCCCTAGCAACGATAGCCTAATAGATCGTTTCGAATCACCATTCTGTGGATTCAAAATTACCTGTACACGAAAAATGAAATAAAATAAATATACCGTGCTGAGCAGGACGCTACAGACGAAAAAGCAAACTTGATAAAAGTTAATGCCTAAAAATTAATGGAAGACTATGTAAGCGGTGGGCGAAAAACACCTGACAATGGCGCAGAAAGGCGTAAAAACTCGTCAGAAACAAGCATCCGATCCTGTTTGGAAGGCTTAATTATAAAATGAGGCAAATCAATTTGAAGAGGAACAGGAATAGTCGTTTCTGCTAATGTACCATGCGAACAATGCATTGGTAATTGTGCATGACGGCCATCTGATTGTGCATGCGTTGTATTGGAGTAGTGTAACCAAAGAAAATTGGCAAATGACAACTCCGGTGATTCTTCTTGATGGACTTTATAGTGTTCGATCAGGATGGGCATACGCAACAATTCAGCAATCAGGTTGTGGCCTGTTGCAAATTGTACTACGAAAATCCAAACGATGATTTTTTTCACGCTGCAAAGGTAATATGTTTTTTTTCGTTCAGTGTATCTTTTACTAATTAATACCCGATCTAAATAAGTGGAAAGATTTTCAACAATATATGTTTTATGCTGTTTTTTTAAATTGTACAATGATATGTATCCATCAATTTTAAAATAAAATGACAAACCAAAATACGGGCTGGAAATTTGATAATAGCTACGCAAAACTGCAAAGCAAATTATTTACTTTTGCCCAGCCCGATCCGGTGCGCGCGCCCAATACGCTTTTGTTCAATTACAAATTGGCTACAGCAATCGGGCTAAAAATAGATCCCACCACCGAGGCCGCTATTGCTAATAAATTATCAGGCAATGAACTTCTTGAGGGTAGCCAACCTTTGGCTCAAGCCTATGCTGGTCATCAATTTGGCCATTTTGCTATGTTGGGCGACGGCAGGGCAATACTTCTTGGCGAACATATTACGCCCGATAATACCCGACTTGATATACAATTGAAAGGGCCTGGCGCAACGCCTTATTCCCGAAGGGGCGATGGGAGGGCTACGCTTCGTTCTATGCTGAGGGAATACCTTATCAGTGAAGCTATGTACGGCTTGGGCATTCCGACCTCCAGGAGTTTGGCGGTGGTTACTTCTGGAGAACCAGTGTATCGCGAGGAGGTACACGAGGGTGCTATCTTGACGAGGATCGCTTCGAGCCATATTAGGGTGGGAACTTTTGAATATATCCATCAGTTTTTGGGTAAAGAAGATCTTGAAGCATATACGCAATATGTTATTGAAAGGCATTATCCAGACCTGAAAACATCGAAAAATCCTGCATTTGATCTATTTAAAGCCGTTATGGACAGGCAAATTGATCTTATTGTGCATTGGATGCGGGTGGGCTTTATTCACGGCGTAATGAATACCGATAATATGTCTATCGCTGGTGAAACGTTTGATTATGGGCCTTGCGCGTTTATGAATGCTTATAATCCGGCAACGGTATTTAGTGCTATTGATACAAATGGGCGTTATGCATTCGGGAATCAACCCAGAATTGCGCAATGGAATCTTGCTTGCCTTGCCAGTGCTTTACTGCCAATTATACATACCGATCATGCCGAAGCCGTTCAAATGGCTCAAGCCGTTTTAAATGATTTTCCTGCCCTTTATGAGCAAAAATGGGGCAACATGATGGGTAATAAACTTGGTTTTAACAATGCTGCGGGAAATATTGATGTGCAAGAATTAATACAAGAACTTTTACAATGGATGGCTCTAAATGGGGCGGATTATTCGAATACGTTTTTGGTGATTCAATCGGATACACAAAACTGGGAAGGTATTTATGCAGCAGAGCCTTTTTTAACATGGTATGCCCGACTGCAATTTTTATGGAAAGAACTGGGGATTGATATTGCCGATGCAGTACGCTTGATGCAACGGAATAACCCCGCTTTTATTCCTCGTAACCATTTGGTGGAACAAGCCTTGGATGAGGTATGCTTGTCTCGTGACTTTACCTTGTTTAATCAAATGCTGGAGGTGGCGGGTAATCCTTATGTGGCGAATTTATCGTTTAGTGCCTTGCAAATGCCGTCTGATACTGGGGATCGGTTGTATAAAACGTATTGTGGGACGTAGAGAGAGGCCTAGGGTTTGCACCCTAGGTTGGATATGTCGCCCCGTTGGGGCTTTTTGGGGCTTTAAAAAATGATGTCTGTACATCAAAGAAAGCCCGTACCTTTGTGGCCTTTTTGACGATTATTGAATTAGAATATGGTTTGTTTAACACGAATAGAGCGGTTCAATGCCGCACATAAACTTTGGGTGGATGAATGGACACCTGAGCAAAATTTAGAAAAATTTGGCAAATGCTCCAACCACAATTGGCATGGTCATAATTATACTTTGCACGTTACCGTAAAAGGTCATCCCGATCCTATTACTGGCTTTGTTGTGAATGCCAAAGATTTGAGTGTCATTATTAAAAGGGAAGTGACAGATCACCTCGATCACCGCAATTTGAACCTTGATGTGCCCTTTTTTCCAAAAAATTTGCAACCGACCTCCGAAAATATTGTTAAAATAATATGGGAACGACTCCACGACCACGTAACCGATCTTGGGGGGCAACTGTTCCGTATCACACTTTGGGAAACCGAGAATATCTACGTAGAATACTACGGAGAATAAGTACTTAGCATACTATGGCTTATAAAAAAATAGACCAATACGATCAGCATACCACCGATTTGCTCAAAATTCGTTATAACGATATTTTAAACGGCATCGGGGAGGACGTTGATCGGGAAGGTCTGCTCAAAACGCCCGAACGGGCCTCCAAAGCCATACAGTTTCTCACCCAAGGCTACGAACAGGATGCTGCCCAAATCCTACTTTCGGCCATGTTTAAGGAAGATTACAGCGAAATGGTGATTGTAAAGGATATCGAATTGTATTCCTTGTGCGAACACCATTTGTTGCCGTTTTTTGG
The DNA here is from genome assembly GCA_013297575.1 of Chitinophagales bacterium. Lineage (GTDB taxonomy): Bacteria > Bacteroidota > Bacteroidia > Chitinophagales > Saprospiraceae > M3007. The sequence continues at coordinate 3,242 of JAAFHO010000042.1, read as the reverse complement.
CAAGGCTCATGTAGCCTATATTCCGAATGGGCATATTGTGGGTCTGAGCAAAATTCCACGCGTTGTGGATGTATTTGCACGTCGTTTGCAGGTGCAGGAACGCCTTACGATCGAAATTCGGGATGTGATACAGAACACGTTGAACCCGCTGGGTGTAGCCGTGGTGATCGAAGCATCGCACCTGTGCATGATGATGCGTGGGATACAAAAACAAAACAGCAAGACCATTACTTCGGCGTTTACAGGCGTTTTTCAAGACGATGTCCGTACAAGGACTGAGTTTTTGCATTTAATTAATTCTTAATAGTCCCTACTAAACCGATCGAATATGGATTTTTTCTTTGCCACTATTTTTTCCCTTTTCTCCATCGTGGATCCACCTGGAGCAGTGCCTGTATATGTGGCACTCACTGGTGACCGTCCGCAGGAGGAACGGAACAAAATTGCGCTCAAAACGAGCCTCTATTTCTTGCTAATTCTCGTTAGTTTCTTCTTGGCAGGCAACTATATTTTGAGTTTTTTTGGTCTTACCCTGCATGCACTGCGGATCGCAGGCGGCATTGCGTTGCTGATTAACGGCTTTGCACTCATGTCGGGCAATTTTGCACACAGCAACGGTTATGATAAAAAAGTGGAACAAGAAACCCAAAATCGCAACGATATTGCATTTTCGCCCATGGCCATGCCTATGCTTTCAGGCCCCGGATCTATTTCTTATTTGATTGCACAATTCAACCACCACAGTAGTATTACAGAAAGGTTAACCATTATGGCATCAATAGTGGCGGTGACGGTTATGGTTTGGGGTATTTTACGTCTTGCTCCGTTCTTATTCCGTGTATTTGGTACTGGCGGGCTTAATGCCATTGCGCGTATTATGGGCTTTATTGTCATTGCGATTGGTGTCCAATTTATTGTAGATGGGGTGGTACATTTAGTAATGGAAACCAAATAGTTATGCAATTATTTAGGGAACGTTTCGCTGCACATATCCGTACCCAAAAATGGGAAACCATCGCACAAGAAGGGATTGTACTAGCAGTAAGCGGCGGTCTAGATTCGATGGTACTGTTACACTTACTGTTGAGTATTCGAGCCAAAGTAACCGTAGCACATTGTAATTTCCAACTGCGCGGTACTGCATCCGACGGAGATGCGTTGTTTGTGGAACAAATATGTACCACCACTGGCATCCCTTTTTATGCCCAATCCTTCGAGACCAAGACTTATGCGGCTCAAAACGGACTATCCACCCAAATGGCCGCCCGCCAATTGCGGTACAATTGGTTCGAAACGGTACTCGAAAATACCGAAATCCATTACCTAATGACGGCCCACCACGCCAATGACAATACAGAAACGATATTGATTAACCTCCTGCGTGGTACAGGTATCAAAGGGCTATCGGGCATTCCACCCGAACACGCACTCCGCAACGGCCACTTTCAAATATTGCGTCCTTTATTACCTTTTTCGCGCGCCGAATTGGCCAATTATGCACAAGAAAACGGCATCGAATGGCGGGAAGATAGCAGCAATGAAACCGATGATTACTTGCGCAATTTTCTGCGACATCAAGTAGTTCCTAAATTGGAAACGGCACAACCCGCACTGTTACAAACCATGCACCGCTCGGCGCAATATATCCGCGATACGGACAAAAACTACCAGTATCTACTGGCCCAACACCTCAAATTTCAAGCCGTTGAAAACCAATCCTATATTATTGATATTCAATCCATTAAAGAACTCCCCTCCCCCGCTGCTGCGCTGCGCGAATTATTGCGCCCCTACCAATTTACAAGCGAACAGGCGCGACAAATAGCCGATAACCTCGATCAAGTAGGTATGGATTTGTATTCAAAAACACAAGCTAGGCTGTTGATTGATCGCAAACATTTGGTGCTTACCTTGAACGGAACAACCGTAGCAGCAGATATACGTATTTCTGCTGATGATCTGATGGTAAAAATACCCAATTTTGGTCGCTTGTTTTTTACAGAGACCAGTTTGCAGCCGCCATACCCCGATGGAAGTTCCGCTATTTTAATTGATCGGGCTCCTCTACAGTTTCCATTACTGCTCCGCACTTGGTTACCGGGCGATACTTTTCAACCATTTGGGATGCACGGGCAACACCAAAAAGTGCAAGATTTTTTGACCAATCAAAAAGTATCTAGGTTAGACAAAGAACAAGCGCGCATACTCCTGAATGGCGACGGAACCCCTATTTGGGTAATAGGTTGGCGCTTAGATGAACGGTTTAGGGTAACTAATCCCGACAAAATTGGCTTAAAAATTACTTTAATTCGCTAAAATTAATATTCACTTGTTAATAATTCGCCAATATCACTATCTTTGCGGCCAATTTTCTAGGGAATAGACACAAAACACGCCGATGTATTTTGTTGAGCAAAATTATAGTATTCCCAATAACTCAAACACTTAATCAATTATGGAAGAACCTAAAGTACGTTACAGTGACACCGAATTACAAGAGTTTAAGGAGTTGGTAGAGAAAAAAATGGCGGTTGCGCGCGAAGAATTAGCCTTTACTCAAGGCCAAATAGCAGAAATGAGCGACTCCAGCGCCCATCAACAAAACGGCGATATGTACGATGATTCCAGCGCACACACCGATTTGGAATTTAAACAACGGATGGCCGCTCGTCAGGTTAAGTTTATTGAAGACCTACAAAAGGCCTTGTACCGAATACAAAACAAAACTTATGGTGTTTGTATTGTAACCGGTAATTTGATTCCTAAAGAACGGCTACGCGCTGTACCACACGCTACAAAATCAGTAGATGGTAAAATGATTGCCCAAAAAAACCAACCACAAGTAGGTGGGGCAACCGTCAGCGATAACGTGGACATCGATCCATTTGGTACAGATGAAAAGCGACCAACCGGAAAAGCCGTAGGTGACCAAGTACGAATGGGATCAAATATACGTCCATCATCCTCCACCCGTTCAGAAGAATGGGAAGTCGATAATGAAACCATGGAAGACGCTGGTTACAGGACAACACCAAGCGACGAAGACGATCACTAGGCTGGTACTACATTCCGCCTAAAGGAATACGTACATGGGGTTCCCACACCTCATTTCCCCAGTTCATTTGCTCTAAATTATTGAAATTCAATTTGTAATCAAATTGAGATGGTGTATGGTGTACATATCCAGAATAATAAAACGCTTTACCCATTTGCTGTGCTATTTCTAATTCCAACAGCATGGT
>JAAFHO010000419.1 GCA_013297575.1 Chitinophagales bacterium | reverse complement strand
TCGAGCGGTTCAAATTGTACGACCTAGACACGGGCGCAAAACACGAATTTACTTTGCGCGAATTGTCTGCCCACGTTCACCTATTCGGGTTCATGGCGGGGTATCAGAAACGCACCTACAAAGACGAAGACCCGGTAAACATCGAAGCGGCCGAGCGCATGGGGCATTTGCACGACGCTTTGGAGGAAGCAGGCTACAAAGGCCACGCTCTGGAAGTGTATTTGGTGCGGGTGTTATTCTGCCTGTTTGCAGAGGATACGGGCATTTTTGAGCGTACCCAATTTCAGGATTTGGTGGATACCTACACCAAGCCCGACGGCAGCGATTTGGCTTTGCAAATTGCCCAACTTTTCCAAACGCTCAACACGCCCAAAGAAAATCGTTTCAAAACCTTGGATGAGACTTTAGGCGCGTTTCCGTATGTGAACGGCAAGCTATTTGAAGAAAACCTACCCTTGGCAGCCTTTGACCGCAAAATGCGGGAAAGTCTGCTTTTATGCTGTGCATTGGATTGGAGCAAGATTTCTCCCGCCATTTTTGGCTCCATGTTTCAGGCCGTAATGAACCCAAAAGAGCGGCGTAATTTGGGAGCGCACTATACATCGGAAAAGAACATTCAGAAAGTTATCAAACCGCTTTTCTTGGATGATCTCTACACCGAATTTGAAAAAGCAAAAGGCAACCGCGCCCGCCTGAATGAGTTGCACCGCAAAATTTCGACACTTCATTTCCTCGACCCTGCTTGCGGGTGTGGAAATTTCCTGATTATCAGTTACCGCGAATTGCGCGAACTAGAATTGCAAATCCTGCGAGAATTGAACAAGAGCGGGCAAGGCTTTTTGGATGTCCGGGAAATCATGCGGGTAAATGTGGATCAATTCGCCGGGATCGAGTACGACGAATTTCCCGCCCGTATCGCAGAGGTGGCCATGTGGCTCATAGATCATCAAATGAATCTGAAAGTTTCGGATGAATTTGGACAATACTTTGTGCGGCTGCCATTGAGCAAGGCCGCTAAAATCGTGCACGGGAACGCTTTGCGGATAGATTGGCGATCTATTCGTGCCGCATCGGTGTACGATGTTAGCGCAGATCAGGTGAATATTATTCAAGTTAATGAAGCCGAAGCCCACTACGAAACGCTTAATGTTTTTACCAAACAGGTTAATCTCTTTTCGACATCTGACGGCGAGCAACTTCCCGAAAGTATTACCCTTTCGAGAAATTCGCCTGCGCCTTTCTTTGACTATATTTTGGGAAATCCGCCGTTTATTGGCAAACAAATGCAAAACGAGCAGCAAAAGGCCGACATGGAACTGATTTTTAATGGCGTGCAAGGGGCTGGGGTGTTGGATTATGTGTCTGCGTGGTATTTAAAAGCCGCCCAATATATCCAAAATACGCGCACCAAAGTTGCTTTTGTAAGTACCAACAGTATTTCACAGGGCGAGCAGGTAGGGGTACTGTGGGGTGTGTTGTTCAACTTTTACAAAGTGAAAATCCATTTTGCACACCGTACTTTTTCATGGAGCAACGAAGCAAAGGGAAATGCAGCGGTGCATTGCGTTATTATCGGTTTTGCGAATTTTGATATGGCAGAAAAACGAATTTTTGATTACGAACATATCAAAGGAGAGCCAACTGAAAGAAAAGTGAAAAATATAAATCCGTACTTGGTGGAGGGGAATGATTCTTTTCTTGCATCCAGAAAGGAGCCGATTTGTTCTGTGCCAAAAATTATTTACGGAAGTATGGCAAATGATGGCGGGCATTTAATTTTATCTGAAAATGACCGGAATGAGTTTCTGGCAAAAGAGCCGGATGCCAAAAAGTTTATCAGAATGTTTTTGGGCGCAGAGGAGTTTATTAATGGTATTAAACGTTACTGCCTTTGGCTAAATGAAATTAAGCCCGAAGAGGTAAGAGGACTTCCTCTTGTTAAAAATCGAATTGAACTGGTAAGGGCTCATCGAAGCAAAAGTAGTCGGGCAACAACTCGGAAACTTGCAGATTTTCCTCACCTTTTTGGCGAAATTCGACAAAGCGAATCAAATTATTTGATGATTCCTGGTGTTTCTTCAGAGAATCGAAAATACATACCAATTGGTTTTTTACCGCCTGAAGTTATAGCAAGTGACTTGGTTCGTGTGGTTCCGAATGCTACAATATTCCACTTTGGAAACTTGATGTCCCAAATGCATATGTCATGGGTTCGTCACGTCTGTGGAAGGTTGAAAAGCGATTTTAGGTACTCAAATTCAATCGTTTATAATAACTACCCCTTCCCTCTCAACCCCACCGACGCACAAAAAAAGAAAGTCGAGGAAGCCGCGCAAGTAGTTTTAGATACACGGGCAAAATACCCCGGTAGCACCTTAGCCGACCTTTACGACCCCTTGACCATGCCGCCCGATTTGGTGCGAGCGCACCAAGCCTTAGACAAGGCCGTGGACTTGTGTTACCGCCCGCAAGCCTTCGGCAGTGAGTTGGTGCGTATTGAGTTCCTGTTTGGGCTTTATGAGCAGTACACCGCGCCGATGTTTGGCGGGGCAAGCGTAAAGGGTAAAAAGACAAAGTAGTCATACATCCTCTGAAAAAACATTTCTTTACTGATTTTTCACAATTAAAAAATACGATTATGGCAGCAAAAAAAATGAAACTCGAAACCATTAATGCAACTCATTACGAAACCTTTAAATTAAGGTTGAAAGATTTATTGAATTAATTGCCAATCCTGAAACGATGAAAATTCAATTTGATGTGAAGGAGCGAAATACAGACCTACGCATGAAAACTTCTTCTTATTGGGCTTTTATTCTCTATGATGGAGAGTTGATAAAGTAAGGGGGCTTTTGTTTTCAAAGCAAGGGAGGGAAATTTGTGATTTTTGAAGTATTTGAATTTGGCTGCAAATTCCCATCAAATTCGGGCGTTTTGGCAAATTTATACCCAACTTGTACTTATTTACCATAGCTAATTGGTTATCAATACATATAGCATTTTGTGTTGGTAGTTAAAAAAGCAAAAAACAGGCTTTTAAATACATTCATCTGCGGAATCTACACTTTTCTACCCACATTCCGCAGATTTACCCACACCTAATCTGCGGAATCTACACATTTTTACCCACATTCCGCAGATTTGCCCATGCCTAATCTGCGGAATCTACACATTTTTACCCACATTCCGCAGATCTACCAACGCCTAATCTGCGGAATCCACCCATTTTCACCCACATTCCGCAGATGAAGCATCCGCTTCCAAAGGCGCTGTGCAGCCACCTAAATATAAAGATGCAGCCGCTATAAACTCAAAAAAAGGCTCCCCTGACAAAAAAAACGACTACTCAAAGCGGATTTAGTACACACTATTCGTAAAACGTTTGGAAAGGACAAATTTTTCTTCATACATTTGACCCCACAAACCAATACCCCATATTCACCTTTCAACTTTTTATAAGTACCCAATATGTTACTCCCACAAATTACAGAGCAGCAAGTTTCTGATTTTATTAAAGCAGGTTTACACGAAGATATTCGCGATGGTGACCATACCGCATTAGCCTGTATCTCTGCTGATAGCCGCAGCCATGCCGTATTGAAAGTGAAAGACTATGGCGTTTTGGCCGGTATTGAAATGGCTGAACGTATTTTTCAGTATATCGACCCCACTTCGTCTATTAAAATACACAAAAAAGATGGCGAAGACGTGTTTTTTGGTCAAATTGCATTTGAAGTAGAAGCCAATACGCGCGCTTTGTTGCAAGCAGAACGCCTGGTATTGAATACAATGCAACGCATGAGCGGTATTGCCACATTGGCGAGCCGTTTTGCCTTTGAAGTAGGCGATTGCCTGTTAAAATATTGGATACACGCAAAACCACACCTTTGATTCGCTTTTTGGAAAAATGGGCCGTCAAAATTGGGGGTTGCGAAAATTATCGTTGGGGACTTTACGACTGGATGATGATTAAAGACAACCACCACGATGCTGCCGGCGGCATTAGTAAGGCCATTGCTTTGGCACACCAATACCAAAAAGACCACCAATTGAACCTAAATATCACGGTGGAGGTGCGTAATTTGGTCGAATTACACGAAGTGCTGGAAGTAGGTGGTGTTACGCGCATTATGCTCGATAATTTTGAAATACCTATTTTGGCAGAAGCGGTAAAAACCGTCAATCACCAATTTGAAACAGAAGCATCTGGTGGCATTTCGTTGCAATCGGTACGTAAATATGCACTTACAGGTGTTGACTATGTATCCGTAGGCGCACTCACCCACTCAGCGCTTCCCCTTGATTTGAGTTTGAAGATCGTACAATAAAGTGGCAGATCGTTTTCAATTACTGAAAGAAAGTTTTCGTAATTTGCGAAATACTGGTAGTGTAGCGCGGAGTTCGCGTTATCTATGTCAGGCTATTGCAGAAAAAATAGACCCATCAAAGGCCAAAGTAGTGGTAGAACTCGGCCCTGGCGATGGCGTAATTACCCAATATCTCCTCGATCGGCTCACTCCGGATGCCAAATTGATGGTTTTTGAGATCAATGATGTATTTATCGACCACCTAAAAACCGCTTTTGCACACGAGCCACGCCTGATATTGATCCCCGATTCTGCAACAGAAATGGGCACGTATTTTGAGCAATATGGTATTACGACAGTCGATTATTTTGTGTCCGGTATTCCTTTTGTGATGCTACCGGAAGCACTTACCATAGATATTGCCTCCAAATGTCGCAATTGGCTCCCTAAAAAGGGTCTTTTTATACAATTTCATTATTCACCCCTACTCATTCCGCTATACCGCCGCGTGTTCGGGAATACAGATACGGATTTTATTCCGCTCAATTTGCCGCCAGCACTGGTCATTACGTGTGAGAAGGAATAATTGGAACAGCCTAACCAATTAGTCATATCTAAAAATCCATGGCCAAAAATCTTTACGCCGTTATTATCGGCATCAATGCTTACCCTTTTAACCCACTCAACGGTTGTATTGGCGATGCCATGGCCGTGAGTAAGTATTTTCAAGACCTGTGTGCCGCCCAAGGTGGCGGTGGTCTTCAATGGAAACCAAAATACTTGCTGGCACCCAATAGCGAGGATATGCGAACGGTAAAAGGATTGTCGGATGCAACTTTTGGGCAGCCTAACCGCGATAATATTATCGCCGCTTTTGACCATTTTAAACAAGCAAAAGATGGCGATTTCTGTCTGTTGTATTATAGCGGACACGGCTCTACGGCACCTGTTCCCGATGTATTTATGGGATACACTCCCGGCAATACCTTACAAACAATCGTGTGCCAA
>JAAFHO010000418.1 GCA_013297575.1 Chitinophagales bacterium | reverse complement strand
CAGAAATGTCCATGAATTGAATATAATAATCCGTACTGCTATTCGATGGACCGGGCGCGCCAACAGTCACCTTTGAATTATTATACGCAACACCTCCCAAAGGAAAATGATCCGAAATAATGGTCCAAGCATCCTTTTTACCATCATCAAAACCATCACAGGGGCCTTGTGGCACTGTACCGCAATCTTGTACACAAATATTGTCTATCTGTATTTCTTCCGCAGGGTTGGGAGTCAGGTCCAAACCAAAAACAATACCTCCTATATTGGATAATAATGCGTTCCAATCGTTACAGGTAGCACCTGCTCCAGGCACAAATTCCCAATGCCCTGTACTGTTCGATGGCAAGATATTACCAGGCGCACAAGCCTCCAACGGCGCGCAAAAATGACCCCAACCATCCAGTTCAGTAACAGTAACATTAGGCACAAAACGCGCCATTAATGCTGGGTTACTGCCGTACACAACGGGCTGCGAGGGATTAAATGGCCCAAGGATATAGATCGCAGGAACGACGGGTAGCGTAGCAGGGTTTGAGTCATCCAAAACCTTGTAGTCGTAACATAAGCATTTGCCAATATTACCCAACCAATTACCATTGTAGTCGGTATTGTTCAATGCCCATGTCCCACCTGAAATATCCTGAAAGTGCAAATAAAAATCCGTAGCACCATTGTTAGATGGCCCCGGCGAACCTACAATTACATTACTACTCGTATAGGTAACATTGCCATTGGAGTTATTATATACACCCCAACCGCCTACCATCTGGTCGTTGAAATTGGTACATGGCGTTACAGGCGGAGCACTGGGCAAGCACTCTACCTTAACCGAAAAAAAGCAAGCGCTTGTGTTACCGCAAATATCAGTAGCCACATAAGCAAAACTATGGTTACCTACTGGCAAATTAAGGACTTGCCCGCCGCCAACAGAACTACCATTATGCGTATAAGCGATCTCCGTAATGTCATTATCATCAAATGCAAGTAATTCGGGTACTGTAAACTGGGCCAAGCACGCGGGAGGCTGCGCCATCACAACACCCGATGGCCCAGGACAACCAACAATGACTGGTGGCGTTTGATCCTTAATAACATTAATGACTTCAGAAATAGTCAATAATGTAGGGGTACAGAAGTACGAGAGTTTAACAGTATATGCCCCAGAAGAGGGGAAATTAAAATCAGGATTGGTTTGCGTACTGTTCACACCGTTAGGCGGTAGCCCTGGACCTTTGAAATTCCATGTAAAACCATTTTGGGTCGGTGTTTGACTGGTATTTTGAAAAGAATAATTGCCGCAGGGGTCATTGCTGTGCATAAAACTCAAATCACAATCCGGCACATTTTCCGCAATACACATATTGTCTATATCCAATTTAAGTTCCTCAAATCCGCTTACGAACACGGCAGATGCAGACACAATTAAATGTTGAAAATTAGAAGGAGGTGTAAAATCAAAAGAAAATGTTTGGCATCCTGTTCCCGTCAACACAGACTCCCCAATGAGGTTGCAACTGCCATTGCAATTGTTACCACTTTGAGGAGAATTTACCGCTCGTAGTCGTATTTTGATGTTTTGAAACGTCCCCATATTACTTGGGCTTACTTTTGCCTTAAACGTAATGGTATAAGAAGTACTCGCAGCAAATGTAAGATTTAGTCCGGGCGCAAAAAAACGCGTAAATTCTACGCCATCACCCGTAGATGTGAAGGGTGACGTAATAGCCGCTTTTATTTCAGCACTATTGGCATCGTCGCATCCTGTCGTAACAACAAAAGGTGTCCCATATTCAGCCCCTACTGCACTAGACCCCGATGGAGGTAATGCGCCAGTTGAAATATTTAAAAAGTTTTGTGATAACGTGCATTGTGCTGTAAGTGAATAGGTGGTGCAAAACCACAACAATCCAAGAAGCCCCAAATAGAATAAATGTCTAGGTATTTTCAAAATAGTGACCATTTTAAGTGTTTCGTTTATGTGTGCAATGTGATATTTCCGTAGGTATATCCCTCCCAAACTCATTTTGTGACCGCTTTTTATCCTTTTTTTACAAAACAAGCAAAAATAGCAAACAATTAATAAATATTTACAACACACAAACAACTCATAAACAATCAACTGAAATCAAAAACTATGTTTTCATAAGTATTATACGCGCAGTAAGATAAAACCCTACCTTTCGCTATTCTATTCAATAAAGATTGGTTTTAATACTTGCTAAAGATCACACGAACTGATAATTAACCTCAGAAAATGAGCCCGTAGTCTAACATTTTTCCCCACCTAAAATGGTACATTTTCGACATAATATATTTTTAATAATCCATAATTTTCCAATTATTTATTACATTTGCCCAAACAAACACACCCATATTTATGAAGTATTACAATTTTATACTTAAAACCGTATTGGCATTCGTACTACTGGCAAAGGTGATTTCCCTTTCCGCTCAAGTATCCTGCGATCCAGTATTTCCGATTACAGACCAAGAGGTTACGATCTATTTCCGCGCCAATGAAGGAAATGGAGCACTCAACAACTCGGCTGGGCCTATTTACGCACACACTGGCGTTATCACCAACCTTAGCCAAAGCGGAAGCGATTGGAAACACGTACAAACCACCTGGGGCGTAGCCGATGCTAAAGGACTAATGACGCTTGTTTCGCCCAATCTTTGGAAAAAAACGCTAAATATTCGCACTTTTTATGGCGTTCCAACCAACGAAACGGTACTCAGCATGGCCTTCGTTTTTAGAAATGCTGCCGGTACAGTGGTGGGCCGCTCTGCCGATGGATCGGATATTTTTTATGCCGTTTACCCCAATGATGGCGCCTTGCGCACTACTTTTTTAGCACCCACTGCCGCATCCTTTATTACCCAAAGCGGACAAAGTATTCCCGTCAAGGGCGCCTCCTCGTTGTCGGCCAATTTGAGGCTATTAGATAATGGCATCGAAGTGAATAGCACCACGGGTACGGCGTTAGACATGACGTTGGTGGCTGGCGCGGGCTTTCACAAAATTGAATTGATCGCAACTGCCAATAGTATTTCAGATACTTCGATTTTTACCTACCTTACGCCGGATAATATTCCAGCGCAAGACCCACCGGCAGGCACTCAATTGGGTATTAACTATACCAATAACCAAACTGTGGTGCTGTCTTTATACGCTCCGGGCAAACAAAATGTCTTTGTTGTAGGCGATTTTAGCGATTGGACCCCCACCACGGCCTACCAAATGCGCAAAAGTATAGACGGCAACCGTTGGTGGCTCGAAATTGGCGGATTAACACCCGGACAATATTATCGCTTCCAATATCTTGTAGATGGTACGCTCAAAGTAGCCGATCCGTTGAGTACGCAGGTGCTTGATCCTTGGAATGATGCCTTTATCCCTTCGGTCACTTATCCTAATATTCCGGCCTACCCTGCTGGTAAAACGACTGGTGTGGTATCGCTGATTCAACCCGGAGCAACGCCATTTAATTGGCAAACAACGAATTATACCCGCCCCGACCAAACCAAACTAACGGTGTATGAATTATTAATCCGCGATTTTATTGCCCGCCACGATTACCAAACGATGCTGGATACCTTGGATTATTTGCAAAACTTGGGTATTAATGCGATTGAATTAATGCCCATTAGCGAATTTGATGGCAATATCAACTGGGGTTACGGCCCTGCTTTCCACAAGGCTTTGGATAAATATTATGGATCACCGGCTGCATTCAAAACTTTTGTGGACGAATGCCATAACCGCGGCATCGCTGTTATTTTAGATGTGGTATTTAACCAGGCTACAGGCGCAAGTCCGTTGGCTCAATTGTATTGGGACTCGGCCAATAACCGCCCTGCTGCTAATAATCCTTGGCTCAATGCTACTGCGACACACCCATTTAATGTATTCAACGATTTTAACCACCAAAGCCAAGCCACTAAGGAATATACCAAAAATTGCATCAAATATTGGATGGAAGAATACCGAATTGATGGATATCGCTTCGATCTTTCTAAGGGCTTTACACAGGTAAATTCGGGGAATAATGTAGGACAATGGGGCCAATACGACGCAACCCGTGTTGCTATTTGGAAGGATTATGCCGATTTTATGTGGGATATTGACCCAGATTTATACGTGATTTTAGAGCATTTTGCCGATAATTCCGAAGAAAAGGAATTAGCCAATTATGGCATGATGCTTTGGGGCAATATGTGGGGTGCGTACAAAGATTTAGGCTTAGGTTTTGGTAGCAATGTTGGTGTAAGCCTTGCTCAAATCAATTACAAAACCCGCCAATGGAATAACCCGCATTTGGTGGGCTATATGGAAAGCCACGATGAAAACCGCCAAGCGTATGAAATGAAAACCAATGGATCTCAAACGGCCAGTCACAATGTACGCAGCCTTCCAGTAGGTATGCGCCGCCTCGAAATGTTATCTAACTTGTTTTACACTATCCCTGGGCCAAAAATGCTTTGGCAATTTGGTGAAATGGGCTACGATTACCCGATCAACTGGTGTGAAAATGGTACGATCAATGCCGATTGCCGCACGAATCCAAAACCAATTAAATGGGACTATTTGGACGACCCGTACCGCAACCGATTGCGCAATGTGACTGCGGCTTTAATGCAATTACGCAAAAACTACAACGTATTCCATACTGCTGATTATCAATTGAATATAAGTGCAGGACAAGTGCGCACCATGTACCTCAATGGTTCTGATATTGATGTAGTAGTAGCGGCGAATATTGGTAGTTCAAGTTCTAATGGCAGTGTCAATTTCCCTGTTGCTGGTACTTGGTATGAATATTATACGGGTCAAACGCTTGTCGTAACCACTACTGGCCAGCAACCTATGCCTTTGCAGGCGGGTGAATATCGGCTTTATACCAGTGAATTTGTGCCGTTGCCAGCGGGTGTTGTTATTTCATCTACACAGTTGCTTCCCGATGCACCAGCAGATTTGGCGGTGATGCCAAATCCTGCTACCGAAGGTTTTACGGTTTGGTTTTCCTTAAAAAAAGCAGCCAATGTCCGTATTGATGTTTTGGATAGTATGGGCCGTTTGGTGCGTTCCAATAACCAACTGGAAAAGGTGGCCGGCGATCATCGTATCAATATGGAATGCGCAGACTGGAAATCGGGTATCTATTACGTAAAAGTGCAAACCGAAGATGGCGGTATTGCGGTGGAGAAGATGGTGAAGTTGTAAAGTAACCTAGAGACAATTAATACTTGTACAATAAATAGAAAGGCCGATCACTTTGCGGGAAAGTGATCGGCCTTCGATATTATTGTTGTTTCGTT
>JAAFHO010000417.1 GCA_013297575.1 Chitinophagales bacterium | reverse complement strand
CGTGCATCTCAATCGTAAAAAAAACGGTAAAAACGCACGCCCCAAACAAAAACGCGCGGACGTGCATCTCAATCGTTACGCACAAACGTAAAAACGCACGCCCCATACCGTAAACGCATGGCTCTATACCGTAAACGCATGGACCCAAATAGAGATGCACGGCCGTGCGTCTCTACGCCACCGCCACCGCCACCACCGTCAACGCCGCATCTTTCCTTTCTAAAAAACTATACCCCATTAAATACTCGTCCACCTGTCGGGCACATTCGCGGCCTTCGCTGATGGCCCATACCACCAACGATTGTCCACGGCGCATATCGCCCGCAGCAAATACTTTGGCTATATTGGTTTGATAATTTTTTTCTGTTGCCATTACATTACCCCGCTCGTCCAAGTTCACCTCCAATTCGTCCAGTAACCCTTGTTTTTGAGGGGATACAAAACCCATGGCCAGCAATGCCAATTCGCAAGGAATTTCGCGCTCCGAGCCTTCTATTTCCGCAAAATGCGCCGGACGACCATCGCTTGAAGCCTTCCATTCAATATTGACCACTTTAATTTCGCGCAAATTACCATTCGCATCGCCCAAAAACGCTTTGGTCAAAATGGCCCATTGGCGTTCGCAGCCCTCTTCGTGCGAACTGGTCGTTTTCATCACCATCGGGTACGTAGGCCAAGGCATACCCGGCGTGCGCTCCGCAGGCGGAACAGGCAATAATTCCAATTGAGTAACACTCGCAGCACCATGTCGGTTAGAAGTACCCACGCAATCGCTACCCGTGTCGCCACCACCTATGACCACTACATTTTTATCCGTTGCCCACAGGTCATTGCCATCTACAGAGCGGTTGCTGACCCGTTTATTTTGTTGTTTTAGGAAATCCATAGCGTAATGTACGCCGTTGAGTGCACGACCTGGCACCTCCAAATTACGCGGAATAGTAGAGCCTCCAGCCAATACCACGGCTTGGTACTCCCGCAAAATATCGTTGACAGATACATTGCCACCCACATTGGCATTACAGCGAAAAACGACACCTTCTTGCTCCATTAGCGCGACACGACGGTCAATTACCCATTTTTCCAATTTAAAATCGGGGATACCATAGCGCAAAAGGCCACCGGGCGCATCATCTCTTTCAAAAACGGTAACGCTGTGTCCCGCCGAATTGAGTTGCGCTGCTGCGGCCATTCCCGCTGGCCCAGAACCCACAACAGCCACTTTTTTTCCTGTGCGCACAAACACCTTTTGCGGCTTTACGTAGTTTTGGGCAAAAGCGATTTCTATGATATGCTTTTCAATTTCTTCAATGGCAACTGGCGGCTGATTGATACCCAAAACGCAAGCACTTTCGCAAGGTGCAGGGCAAATCCGGCCAGTAAACTCGGGGAAATTATTGGTCATGGTGAGCACATCGTATGCTTCTTCCCAATCACCGCGATATACGGCATCATTAAATTCTGGAATTACATTGCCCAATGGACAACCGTGGTGGCAAAAAGGAACGCCACAATTCATACAGCGCGCCGATTGTTGGTTCAATTCCAAATCACTGTATTTCTGTACAAATTCTGAATAGTTTTGTACCCGTTCTTCCGCCTTTACTTTGGAAGGTAATTGGCGGGAATATTCTAAAAATCCTGTTACTTTACCCATTGGTCACCATTACATTTGAGACGTTCAACAATGCTTTTTTATAATCTTTAGGAAACACCTTTATAAAGTTAACTAATTGATTATCAAAATCTTTTAAAATAAATTCTGCAATATTACTTTGGGTTAATGCGAAGTGTTGTTCGAGCATAGCACGCAATTCTTTTGCGGATGATTCGTCCATTGGATCCAAGTCGATCATCTCCATATTACACTGTTCGGCAAAGTTTTTTTGTGTATCCCAAATATAAGCAATACCACCGCTCATACCTGCTCCAAAATTGCGGCCTACTTGCCCTAAAATGACCACTTTGCCGCCCGTCATATATTCGCAACCGTGATCGCCTACGCCCTCTACCACTACCTGCGCGCCCGAGTTGCGGACACAGAAGCGTTCGCCGGCCTTACCTCTTATATTGGCCGTACCAGAAGTGGCACCATAGAAGGCCACATTGCCGATAATACTATTTTCCGATGGCACAAATTGCGCCGTTCTATCGGGGTAAATCACCAGTTTAGCGCCGCTCAAACCCTTACCAAAATAATCGTTGGCATCACCCTCCAATTCCAGCGTAACGCCTTTAGTATTGAATGCGCCAAAACTTTGGCCGGCGGTGCCCCTAAATTTGAAGTGAATGGTGTCTTGTGGCAGTCCTTCGGCGCGGAATTGTTTGGTAATTTCGTTGGAAAGTACCGTACCCACGGTGCGATCCGTATTTTTAAGCGGAAATTCCGCATATACTTTTTTCAGTTCGGTTAAGGCAGGTTTAGCCGCTGCAAGTAATTGCCAATCAAGGATATACGTCATTCCATGATCTTGATTTTCGGTCTGGTACAATCCCGCATCTTCGCCATTTTTTTCTTTGTAGAGTACCGGAGACAAGTCGAGGTGGCTGTGTTTCCAATGCTGTGTATTGCGTTTTTGTTCGAGGCAATCCGTTTGGCCGATCATTTCATTAACCGTTTTAAAGCCCAGTTCTGCCATAATTTCGCGGAGTTCTTGGGTCAAAAACTGGAAAAAAGTAACCAGTTGATCCGCATTACCCGCAAACCGCTTCCGCAATTCGGGGTCTTGAGTGGCTACACCAACGGGGCAAGTATTCAAGTGGCATTTACGCATAAGAATACAGCCTTCTACCACGAGCGCCGCCGTAGCAATACCCCATTCTTCAGCACCGAGTAAAGCCGCAATAGCAATATCACGTCCAGTTTTGAGTTGACCATCCGTTTGTACCACTACCCTACTGCGCAATCGGTTTTTCACCAAAGTTTGGTGGGTTTCGGCCAGTCCAAGTTCCCACGGCAGCCCCGCATGTTGGATCGAACTCAGCGGAGAAGCACCCGTACCGCCATCGTAACCGGAAATCAAAATCACATCGGCTTTGGCTTTGGCCACGCCTGCTGCAATCGTACCAACTCCTGCTTTGGAAACCAGTTTCACATTGATTCTGGCAGCGCGATTGGCATTTTTTAGGTCAAATATCAATTGCGACAAGTCTTCAATCGAATAAATATCGTGGTGCGGCGGCGGTGAAATAAGACCAACACCGGGCGTGGAATGGCGTACTTTACCGATCCATTCGTCCACTTTATAGCCGGGTAACTGGCCGCCTTCCCCCGGTTTTGCACCTTGCGCCATTTTAATTTGCAGTTCGTCTGCTTCTGTGAGGTAGAGGCTGGTCACCCCAAATCGCCCAGAAGCGACTTGTTTAATAGCGCTGCGCATAGAATCGCCATTGGGCAGACGCTCGTAACGGCGTTCGTCTTCGCCACCTTCACCAGTATTGCTCTTTCCGCCGAGGCGATTCATTGCAATAGCCAATGTAGTATGTGCCTCCCAAGAGATAGAACCAAATGACATGGCTCCGGTAGCAAAACGTTTGTAAATATTTTCAGCAGGTTCTACTTCGTCAATGGAAATAGACGGGCGGTTGCGCTTAAATTGGAACTGACTGCGCAGTGTACACGCTTTTTCGCCCAATTCATTGATGGTTTTGGAATATTTTTTAAATGTCGGGTAATCATTGGTGCGGGTAGAATGCTGCAACAGATGAATACTCTGCGGATTGAATAAATGGTATTCGCCTTTGCGTTTCCATTGGTAAATACCTCCAACCGGCAAACGATCGGAAGGCATTGTTTTATTGTTAAAAGACAAATGGTGTTTCGCCAATGCTTCTCTAGCAATTTCGTCTAAACCTAAGCCCTGAATACGCGATATAGCACCGGTAAAATATTGATCCACCAAAGCGCGGTTCAAACCAACAATTTCAAAAATTTGGGCTGCTTGGTACGATTGCAGGGTCGAAATACCCATTTTTGAGAAAATTTTAAGCAATCCGTCGTTGATTGCTTTGATATAATTTTGCTCCAGTTTTTGGTGGCTATAATTGGATTCCAAACTACCGTTTTCCTTCATGTCGCGAATAGAACTCAACGCGAGATACGGATTAATAGCCGTGGCTCCAAATGCCAACAAACACGCGAAATGGTGCGTTTCCCATACATCGCCGGCCTCTACAACGATACCTGTTTTGCCGCGGTATCCTTTGCGGATCAGGTGGTGATGGATAGCAGATGTATATAATAAAGAAGGAATAGCGGCGTGCTCAGAGTCGATAGCGCGGTCGGAAAGTACCAATACTTCAAAGCCATCTTCAACGGCATCTTCGGCGTATTGACAGATCCTTTTGAGGGCTTTTTGCAAAGAACCAGGTTTGCCATCGGCGCGGAAATACATTTGCAGGGTTTTGGCCTGAAAATTTCCAGTGTCAATACTGCGCAGTTTTTCCAGTTCATAATTGGTCAATACAGGATGCGGTAACGCTACAGCATGGCAGGTTTGCTCTTTTTCGACCAGCAAATTACCAATATTGCCCAAAAACGTAGTCAACGACATCACCAATCGCTCCCGAATGGGGTCGATAGGTGGGTTGGTCACTTGCGCGAACAATTGTTTGAAATAATGGGACAAATGTTGCGGTTGGTCGCTAAGAATCGCCAATGGAACATCGGTGCCCATCGAACCTATGTTCTCCTTGCCATCCAATGCCATTGGCGCTAAAATTGTTTTCAGGTCTTCGGTAGAGTAGCCGAAAGATTTTTGATATTTGAACACTTGAGCCGATTCCAAATGCGCAAAAGTGACACGTGGTTCGGGTAATTCGTTCAGTGTAATTTTATATTTATTGAGCCATTCGTTATATGGTTTTTGTGTGCAAATATCTTTTTTCAATGCTTCATCGCTGATGATACAACCTTGTACCAAATCAACGACAAACATTTTGCCGGGTTGTAAACGGCCTTTTTCCTTAATTAAAGCGGGATCAACAGGCAAAACGCCCGTCTCCGAGGCCATAATAACCCGATCATCGGTAGTAACGCAGTACCGCGAAGGGCGTAAGCCATTCCGATCCAATGTGGCACCTATAATATTACCATCGGTAAAAGAGATGGATGCTGGGCCGTCCCAAGGTTCTTGGAAAGATGCATGGTACTCATAAAAAGCATGTTTATCGGGGTTCATTGCGGTATTCCCGTCCCATGCTTCGGGAATGAGCATCATCATTACGTGTGGCAATGAACGACCGCTCAAGGTGAGTAATTCAATCAAATTATCAAGACAGGCAGAATCCGATTGATTTTGGCCGATGATTGGGAGTAACATTTCCATTTCCTCCTTAGAAAA
>JAAFHO010000416.1:3530-5345 GCA_013297575.1 Chitinophagales bacterium | reverse complement strand
TCATAAGTGACGGTTAAGGTACAGGTTTGATCGTCAGTCCAGTGAACGCTGTACTTATTGTTAAGGTTTTCAAAACTGGTATAGTTGAGGAGTTGGACAATTGCATCGTAGTCTGTTTTTTTGATTAAGGCAGTATAACCGCCTTCAATTTTTTTTTGATCCTTATCCATGTTATCCGTACCAGCATAAAGTTTTGCTTGTCGGTCAGCCTCAATGGTAAGGTCAAATTTGGGACATCTGCCAAAACAATAGGAGGTGCTGTATGCTATCTTTTCAATTTTATGTTTTTTAACTTTGGGGTTATACTCCACAAAACCGCCCTTGTAAAAAATCAATCTTTTCTTGTTAAAAACAGTTTTCTCTCCTTCCTCTATGATAAACGGATAAGGATCATAATAGTATTCAAGCGCAGGTTTTCTTTTTAATTTAACAATCCTGAATAATGCTTTTCCATGATAAACGCTATTACTCAGCCAGTGTAATTGGCACTGTTGGTTTGCTTGAAAAAGGACGGCAAAAAACATAAAACTATTGTAGTAATTACCAGAAACTAAGATATCCAACATCCCGTTTCCATCAAAATCGGCTTTGTAAAAACTTCCCTTAGCACCTAAGGAATCTGCTAATTCATTTAAGGTAGTGTCACGGGCATAACGACTGGCAGCCTTACTGAGTTCCATGACTTTAAATGATATACTTTCTTCTTTAAACAGGGAATCCATAAATATTTGCACAGCCTCTTCCGAGGTCAATTGTGCAGCAGTTACTGGGTAAGGCAGCGTGTAGATTGTCTGAGTATAAGATGCTGTACAACCAAGAAAAAGTGCAATAATCGTGATAAATTTCATAGACTAAAGATTGGCAATAGCATAAAACTCTACTTCAGAATGAATGCCCCCATTTTAATTTTTTGTAAGAAACAATTTTTTCAAAAAATCAATTTTATAAGATTCTGTCCATTTATCAGTAGCCATAACACAAAAATTACTCATAAATCCATTTTTCTCACCGAGCAGAAAATAATTATCAATTTTACTATTTTCAATTGCGCCATGAATCCTATATAAATAATAATTACTTACAATACTATCCATTTCAATTACACTTCGCTTCAAGCCATATTTTTCAATAAAATAATTAGAGTCCCACTCGTAATATGCTTTTACAAATTCAAATCCAGTTTTTGTACCCTTCGTATTGAAGGGATATTGGTTACATCTTGAAAATGCAATAGCGACAGTCACAGAATCTTTATTTTTGAAAAATTGTTGAAAACTCACATTACTTTGGCGCGTTTTCACCCATTTTCCCGGCAATACAGCACTCCCATAAGGCAAAACAAAATAATCAGTCTGATTTTTGACCTCATTATATTCGCCTCCCGTAATTACATTATCTCTTTGACTGGCACAACTCACTAAAATAGCAGCCATCACTAAGGCAATACCAATTTTGTATTTTTTCATTTTTTGACTTTATTTAACATTTACAATTCCCCCATAAATATAGGCAAGAAGAGCATATCTCACCAACTCTTCTCGCCCATATAAAAACAGGAGAAATATTTTTAAATTACAAATATTAAGCCTCCTAAAAAAAACGCTTGTGTCAACAAACCGAAATCCAAATCAAAGCCCCAAAGGGGCGTTATATCTAGCCCAGGGCAACGCCCTGGGGCCTTGTGTGTGTGTGCGTGCGTGCGTGCGTGCAGTAATGAGACATATATTACCCCCCCATCATCATTTCCCCGCCACCTTCACCAATTGATAAGCCGCAACGCCCTCCGAACCACGCACCAAAACAATATACCCACCC
>JAAFHO010000416.1:0-3520 GCA_013297575.1 Chitinophagales bacterium | reverse complement strand
GGCAAATGTCCCAACGGTAATTGAACCTGATTTAGCCCTTGCCCAAGCACACCTAATGCATTGAAATACATTTGTTTACCCGTATAATCTCGTACTTCCACCATTATTTCGGAACTACGCACCAAGTTTAAGTTCAACCAAGTGATATCGCTCGTTGGATTCGGGCTGATAGTTCCCTCAAAACCCAACAGTTCTGGATTATTTTCAGTACCTACAACAACGGCTTCATTAGGAGGCAAATTAATTTCATCAACATATACTCGATCTGGCTGTACCGTACCGAATTGATCTTTTTCATACGTCCACATCAAATTATGGATACCAGCCATAATCGGGAACGCGACTACACTCCAAGGTTTAACACCTGTCCATTCGCCTATTTTTACATCATCCACATAAAAACGGAGGAAATCATAATTTTCTTCACAACCTGTACGCAGAGCAAAAGAAACTTCACCATCCTGCAAAATATTCAAATTCAAGGCCATTTTTGAGGTTTGATTGTGCGTAATCAAACCCGAGCGAGCGCAAGAAGTACCAGAATAAGGATTTGTAGAGGTAATCGCCCAAGGCTTGGTACCACTCATCACCCACGGATAAATGGTGAAATTTTGGGATTCAAAATTCTCAACAATAGGATTTACATTAATATCTGCCACCGTTAAACTAGCCGAATAACCACTTGCAGATATTTCATACTGAAGATCAAATTCCGATGCACTCGGCGCACCAGCACCAATTTCCAAATAGAAAACAGCATTGGCAGTACCACCATCGGCAGTAAGCACACCCAGCGATTGCGCAGGGCTGATTGTTAACCAAGGCACATTGGAAACAACTGTTGCAGTAGATGAAAATGTGTTGGCGTGTCCATTATTGATATTTTTAACCGTCAATAGCAAGGTTTCACCAGTTTCAAAACGACCATCACTGTCGCTATTGGCACTTTCTACCAAAGTATAACTGGTTGCTTTGAGTGCTGGCGCATTCAATTCCACCGTAAAAGGAACATTCAATACTTGTCCATTGCTGTATTCAATTTCAAGGGTAAATGCTACAGTATGTTGATCGGGTACTACCGCATTTACATCAAAAGAAAATGCTGCAGGGAGCGCCAACGATGTGCTATCCACGATAACACCTACCATTTCCGATTGGTCTGTAATATTGATATTGGTATCAGATGACGACAAGGTGATCATTGTGGCTGTTGCGGGTTCTAATCCAACATTTTTCAAGACAATATCTAAAGCGATCTTTTCACCGTAATCTACTTTTTGGTTATTATTGCCTACCGTTTCTTGTATAGCAATGGATTGGCTCACAACATAAGGCCCAGAGGCCGGAACAATTGAAACATTACCTTGATATGGAATGTAATTGAATTGTGTACCAGTTACCATAATATCGCCTACATTATTCAACGCAGGGAATTGGAAGGCAGCAACGCCATTGGTAACAATAGCTGTCGCTAATGTTTGTCCCTCAAAATAAAGGGAAACTAACGCACCTTCCACCGGGCAATCCACGGCAAAAGTAGTGGCTCCTAAATAAATATTAGGCGTATGATTGGCCGTAAGTGCTAGTGGCAATCGTGTGCGTGGGCTGAAAGTTGGTTCGCAAAAAGGATTCCAAACATCAGCCATATCCGTACCAGCCGTACCATACGCCGCAATCATTAGAGCATTACCGAAAGAGCCCATTGCACCCATAACAGGCACTAATGTGGTACCATCACCATCAACGAGGTATTGATTCATACCATCTTGGCCTTCCATGGGTGGTGCCCAACTTTGGAAATCACTGGAATAAAAGCCCCCAATGGAGCCCCATGCTTCACCCGTAGCAAGGTTTCCGGCACGTTGGATGGCTTCACCGAGGCACTCGCCATTGGTAAAATTGCCCGTACAACAAGCGACAGAAATCAAAATAGGGTAACGATGCGTATTGCGCAATTCACCTACTGCATCAACATTAAAATTGCCACTAACCAGCCCTTGTTCCCAGCCGTGTCCCGTATAATTATAGATACTTACGCCGCGACCATTCATCACCGCAACCAATTCTGAGTTGATGGGATTACCATTTTTATCCGCCGTTTCACTACCGGGTGTAGGGGAAATACTAGCATGGTTGCCATCGTAAAATTCCCAATATTTTTCGTACCCATCGGCTAAGTGCTTGGCTTTCCATTCGTTACTTTGCTCATAATCGGCTTGGTTATCATCACCGATACCGGCACCCTCGTTGGAGCAAGAAGCCATACCTGTCGCTAACCAATTGGCATCAACGTCAACCAAAGGTGTTTTTTCATAATCCAAATTACGGTTCACCATCACCGTCAATTGTGCTGGGGTGGACGCATGAAAACGACCTACCAAAATTTCAGGAAAATGGTCATTCCCTTCCATATATCCCAAGCAATTATCGCAGGAATATATACTTCCGGGGCGTACCAGCGGCGGCATTGCCAATTCATCAGCAACGAGCAACAGATAATTTATGCCTTTTGTGTCATAGTAATCTTTTACGTAATTATAAATTGCAGCAGGTGTATTATCGCCAATTTGAGATAATTTAACGACGGTAGTATGGATACCCATTTGGCGTTTCCAAGCCACCAATGGTGCAAGCGCATCATTCAGTTCGTCTTTGATGATGACCAACATCGTTTCTGGCACTTTATAACCTCTGTATTGAGTGAGTAGGCGTTCGTCAAAATTGGGGAAAAACTTTTTGTACATTTGGGTAAAAGTCCTGCTCGGCGACCGTTGATGATCTGCATTCACTTCATTTTCGCCAACGCCTTCTGTTTTGGTCAATTTGAATTTGAGCATTTTAACCAGTGCCAGTTTTTTTGTGACAGGATTATACAATGCGGGGTTCAACCAAATCGTTTGCCCACGTGCATCTCGCCAAACAAATGGAGTTTGAAGATCAGCCTCAGCCCCAGGGAATATTGTACTTTTTTCATATTCAGCCCCATAAGTATAAGGAACATCTTTGGGATTGATATTTCTTTTTAAATCCCCTTTAGATGGCGCAATTTCAATTTGCTCCGACGCAACATCTAGTTTTATGTCCAAGAGTTCGTACCGCATGATGCCTTTTTGTGGAATCATAAGCGGCAAAGCCACTTTGGGTACATCGGGCGCACCCGCTTTGAGCAAAGGCGTACCTTTGTCAATATGAAGTACAAAAGCAGATCCTCTTGGTGTAACCACAGATTCTTGCGTAATGTCACCAAATTGCACTTCCACAATTGTTTCTTCTGCGGTTTGTGAAAGAATTTGGATCGTCGTTGATTTCTGACCACTTGCCAAAGCGATCGTCAGCAGAAAAAATAATCCTGTGAATAAATGTTTCATAAAATGAGCAATTGATTATGTTCTCGTTAATTATTAACGATGAATGTTTTTGTAAAAAAAGTAGATTTTAATATATAAATGCCAGAAGGCCAATTTTTTATATTGATTTCTGACAATTCATTTAATTTACCAGTCCACATTATTTGTCCCGT
>JAAFHO010000414.1:1424-5347 GCA_013297575.1 Chitinophagales bacterium | reverse complement strand
ACCCACAGGTGATGGCACCAACGCTATTACAGGGCTTTCTGCTGGCGCATATTTCGTGGTTGTGACGGATGCCAATGGTTGCACCACAATCGCAACCGCAGACCTTGATGACCCTTCGGGCATTGATGCCTCTATCAACAACAAAACAGATGTGACTTGTAATGGCCTAAATAATGGTACGGCAAGTGTTATTGTAATTGGTGCAGGCCCAGTGACTTATGACTGGTCTGGAACTCCAACTGGAGATGGTACTTCATTCGTTTCTGGGTTGTCACAAGGCAACTATATAGTGACGGTAACCCAAACGGCTACTGGATGTACAGCCGTTGCATTTGTTATGATCATGCAGCCACAACCATTGACAGCAACCGCAACAGGTGTGAACCCGTTGTGTACCGGAGCCGCAAATGGCACTGCAAAAGTTACTGGATTAGGTGGGGTGTTGCCTTACACTTATGATTGGAATGGAACACCTACAGGTGACGGCTCAGCAAATATTACCGGACTTGTAGCAGGTACTTATACAGTAACCATTACCGATGCCAATCTTTGCCAAACCATTACTTCTGTTGTATTAACCAATCCAACAGCTTTCAATGTCACTATCCCAACAGCAAATGTAGTGCAAGTTGGTTGCTTGGGAGCGGCTTCGGGTGCGGCTACGGCAGTACCCGTTGGAGGTGTAGCACCTTATACCTACGATTGGAGCAACGATGGCGCAGAAGTGCCAGATAATGATGCCGCCTTGGTAACTGGTCTGGAAGGATCGGTCGGAGGTACGACATATACTGTGACAGTTACAGACGCAAATGGTTGTACAACAACAACTTCTGTTGTAATTACTCAACCATCTACGGCACTAACTGCGGCAATTACAGGAACAACCAATGCTACATGTTCTGTTTCAAGTGGAACAGCAACCGCATTAGCAACGGGTGGCACTCCTAGTTACACCTATGATTGGAGTAATGATGGTTTTGAAAACCCTGATAATGATGCCGTTACGATAAGTGGTCTTGCTCCCGGCGCATATATAGTGGTTATTACCGATGGTGCTGGCTGTACTGCTTCAGCAGTGGCTAATGTAGCAAATCCTGCGGGGCTTTCCGCATCCATTACAGCCAAAACAGATCCAGTTTGCCTAACGGGTACCAATGGTTCTGCTACGGTTACTGCGGTCGGAGGAACGGGCCCATTCAGTTTCGATTGGAGTCATACAGGCGCCAGCCCCGATGTAATGAATCAGGTATCTTCTTCTCATACTTTGAGTAATTTACCAGCGGGCAATTATACCATAACTGTTACAGATGCCAACAACTGTACAGCGATTGCATTTGTGATGCTTATGGCAACCGATAATGTGGCTCCTGTGATTGTTTCATGCCCAACAAATGTAACAAATTTGACTTGCGGTCAGGCAGTGCCAAATCCTTATACCACTGCTATTGCTTTTGAAGGTGCTGGCGGTTCGGTAAGTGATAACTGTACCTTGGATGCAAATTTGATGATACGTTATTCTGATTTTGACAATGGTTTTAGTATCTGTAATTCCAATGGCGTGCATACCATCATTCGAACTTATGAAATACTAGATCAATTTAACAATAAATCCGTTTGTACCCAGGAGATTGCCTACATAGAAGATGTTACACCTCCCGTAATCAGTACAGCGGCTACTAGTTTGCCTTGTATTGCAGGGTGTATTAATGGTGCTATACCTCCAGCCATACAAGATTGGTTGCAAAACCACGCAGGAGCAGTAGCTACCGATGCTTGTAGTGCTGTGACTTGGACTAATAATTACAACGCCGTTGCAACACAAGCACTTTGCAGTAATGGTGGCACAGTAGCAGTTACCTTTACAGCTACAGATGCCTGTGGTAATACTGTTCAGACAACAGCAGATATTTGTATCAATGTTACTGCGAGTATTGGTGTTGCGAAGCGCAATGTTCGCACCGAATTATTGTCTAATGGCTCGGCCAATGTAACCTTCGAGTTTAACCTCGAAAACTTTGGTAATGTTGACCTTAGTAATATCACCTTGATGGATAATTTGGCGGCGGCCTTTCCAAGTTCGTGCGCAGTGACGGTGTTAAGCCTGACTTCGGACAATTTTATTGTTAATCCTAGCTTTACTGGTATTGGAAATAACAACTTATTGTCACCAAACAATAACTTGTCTGCGGGTAAAAAAGGTGCTGTTTTATTGACCGTAAATGTGGCGAATTGCAATGTTTCGCAAACATCATTTACTAATACAGCCACTACCAGTGGTACTTCTCCCACTGGTACTACAATAACCGATAATTCGGTAAATGGTGCTGATCCAGATGGATCTGATAATGACAATAATCCAGACGAATCAAGTCCTACGCCTATTTCCTTTAGTCAAAACCCCATACTTGGTGTAGCAAAGCGCAACGTGCGAACCGAACTGCTGGCCAATGGGTCCGCCAACGTAACTTTTGAATTCAATTTGGAAAACTTTGGTAATGTTGACCTAAATAATATTACGTTGATAGATGACTTAGTTGCCGCTTTCCCAGCATCATGTGTGGTAAATGTGCTTAGTCTTACGTCCTCAGATTTTATTATAAATCCGGCTTTTACTGGCACAGGAAACAATAATTTATTGGCGGCTAATAATAGTTTGCAAGTTGGTAGAAGTGGTGCTGTTACGCTGACGATTAATGTCGTTAATTGCGGAATAGCCCAAACAAACTTTTTCAATACCGCCTCGACCAGTGGTGTTTCCCCAACTGGATTTACGGCTACGGATACATCTGTGAATGGTGCTGATCCGGATGGCATTGATAATGACAATAACCCTGATGAATCGAGTCCAACACCAGTTTCATTTATCCAAAGCCCTGTTTTGGGTGTGGCGAAAAGGAATGTCAGCACAGTCTTGTTGATGGATGGTTCGGCCAATGTAACCTTTGAGTTCAATTTGGAGAATTTCGGAAATGTCAATCTAAATAACCTGACACTAGTAGATAATTTGGCCAATACCTTCCCAGCGTCTTGTGCTGTAACCGTCTTGAGCCTAACTTCCAATGATTTTGTTGTTAATCCACTGTTTTCTGGCACAGGTATTAATAATATGTTAGCTGCTAATAATAGCCTTCAAGTTGGACGAACAGGTGCTATTTTGTTAACGGTTAATGTCGCGAATTGCACAGCGAATCAGACCTCATTCTTTAACATGGCTACGTCTAGTGGTACTGCTCCGAGCGGTAATATAGTCACCGATAATTCAGTAGATGGTGGCGATCCAGATGGTACTGACAATGATAATAACCCAGATGAAGCGAGTCCTACGCCGATTTCCTTTACACAAACTCCAATTTTAGGGGTTGCCAAGCGCAATGTCAAAACCGAATTATTGCCGAATGGTAGTGCTAATGTGACTTTTGAGTTCAATTTAGAGAATTTTGGTAATGTTAACCTAAATGATCTAACATTAACGGACAATTTAATAACGGCATTCCCTGCATCGTGCGCGGTATCAGTGATGAGTTTGACCTCCGATGATTTTATCGTCAATCCAGCATTTACAGGAACAGGAGTGAATAACCTTTTGGCTGCTAATAACGACCTTCCGGTTGGTGATAAGGGTGCAGTATTACTCACGATCAATGTGGCTAACTGCGCGTTGAACCAAACATCATTTACCAATACAGCGACAACGACTGGTTATTCTCCAGACGGAACTTTCGTGACTGATAATTCCGTCAACGGCTCTGATCCAGATGGAACGGACAACGATAATAATCCGGATGAATCCAGTGGTACACCTGTTTCGTTTACGCAAAATCCAGTTTTGGGTGTTGCCAAGCGCAATGTCAAAACCGAATTATTGCCAAATGGTAGTGCTAATGTGACTTTTGAGTTCAATTTAGAGAACTTCGGTAACGTGA
>JAAFHO010000414.1:0-1414 GCA_013297575.1 Chitinophagales bacterium | reverse complement strand
ACACCTGTTTCGTTTACGCAAAATCCAGTTTTGGGTGTTGCCAAGCGCAATGTCAAAACCGAATTATTGCCAAATGGTAGTGCTAATGTGACTTTTGAGTTCAATTTAGAGAACTTCGGTAACGTGAATTTGGACAACCTCACATTGACGGATAATTTGGCGACAACATTCCCAGCATCCTGCGCGGTAACGGTAATGAGCCTTACTTCTGATGATTTTGTGGTTAATCCAGCATTTACAGGAACGGGCAATAATAATATGTTGGCTGCGGGTAATGATATTCCTGTTGGTGACAAAGGCGCGGTATTATTGACGATTAATATCGCGAATTGCGGTGCATTACAGACATCATTTGTCAACAACGCCAATGTCAGCGGTACTGCACCTAATGGTAGGACAGTCACGGATGCTTCCGTCAATGGTTCTGATCCTGATGGTCCAAACAAGGATAATAGCCCAGATGAAGCGAGTGGAACACCAGTTTCATTTATTCAAAATCCAGTTTTGGGTGTAGCAAAACGTAATGTTCAAACAGAATTGTTGCCTAATGGTAGTGCTAATGTGACTTTTGAGTTCAATTTAGAGAATTTTGGAAATGTTGATTTGAGTAATATTACTTTGCGGGATAACTTAGCAGCTGCTTTTCCAACGAGTTGCTCAGTATCTATCTTAAGTCTAACATCGGATGACTTCATTGTAAATCCATTATTTAATGGTACATTATTTACAAACCTGTTGGCTCCCAATAACGATTTTCCAGTTGGCGATAAGGGGGCAGTGTTACTGACGATTAATGTGGCCAACTGCGCTGCGTCTCAATTCTTTTTCATAAACAATGCAACGGCTGGGGGGACTTCTCCAGGTGGCACAGCTGTTACTGATGCATCAGTCAACGGCTCCGATCCCGATGGTTTTGACAATGATAATAATCCGGATGAATCAAGTGGCACGCCTGTAATATTTATACAAAATCCAGTTTTAGGTGTTGCAAAACGCACGGTTCAAACCGTACTCAACGCGGATGGTTCGGCTAATGTGACTTTCGAGTTCAATTTGGAGAACTTCGGTAACGTGAATTTGAACGCTTTGACTTTGACGGATAATTTGGCTGCGGCTTTCCCTGCGTCTTGCGCAGTGACTGTTCAAAGTTTGACATCAGATGATTTTATCGTTAATCCATCATTTACAGGCACTGGCAATAACAACATGTTGGCTGCGGGTAATGACCTTCCAGTTGGCGATAAAGGTGCAGTTTTGCTGACGATCAATGTAGCCAATTGCGGCTCAGCCCAAACGTCGTTCTCCAATACCGCTACCTCAACAGGCACATCGCCTGGCGGTACCACAGTAACCGACGGTTCAGTGAACGGCTCCGATCCCGATGGTACAGATGGCGACAATAACCCAGATGAAA
>JAAFHO010000415.1 GCA_013297575.1 Chitinophagales bacterium | reverse complement strand
CACCGGACTTGGGCTGTATATCGTAAAAAATTATGTCGAAATGATGGGCGGCAAGGTCACCTGCGAAAGCGAATTAGGCAAAGGATCTACGTTTTGGGTAGAGTTTATTTCGAAATAAGCCTTAACTTGATCGCTTTCGCCTGTAATCATCGACCGCAGTACCTTGGGCAAAGTAGCCAACACATCCTCAATTTCACCCTCTGATACATGCCTTCTCAAGACCACAAATACTGCTTGCACTACTTGAATCACCTCTTCGTCGTTCACGAAGTTAGACATAAGGCTCGATCCACCCTCTTCCCGAACAGCCTCAATAAAATCGCCTACATTCCTGATAGATTTAGAACTATCTGTGATTTTCCAGCCATCCACATACACTGCTTTTATCAGCATAGGCAATTGTGAAATAAGCTGCAACGATGTGGCCGTTGGTAGCCGATTGCGAAAGGCGTGCAACACTACCCTAGTCAGCCGAAATGCGCGAATAGAATCCCATGGTGTATTGGTTTCCAGTGCCACTTCGCGGATAAATTGTTCGCCCTCTTGGACGTATTTATTGAAATGTAACATGCTATGAGTTTTACAAATAAACGAATAAAATAGACGTTGTTAGATATTAAAAATTTCGACAACTTTTAATGATTTTAACCAGAGAATATCCTAGGATTATGCTTTTTCACGATCATGTAGCACAAGTATCGGCACATTCAACCCCAGTACCATCATCCTAGAAGTGCTATTAAAGAGCATTTGGTACAACAGTTTATGTCGGTGCGATACCACAATTACGCCTGCTATATGATTGTCGTTGACATATTCACCTATTTCCTCAATAACATCTGTGGCCACCTTGCTGTAAAACTGTACAGAAATACCTTCCAATTTCTCTTTAATATCGTCAATAGATTTTATAGAAAACTCGTCTCCATCTCCGTCTATCACATGAAGAACTTTCAATTTTACCTGTTGGGCTTTTAATACTTCCTTCAGCACATCCCAAGAATATTTGTCCAAATCAATATTAAAATCCGTAGCAAACATATAGTTCGTATGCTTATGAAACGCGGCTTTCTCCGGTACGGTCAGCATCGGAATTTTAGTATTGGAAATCATTCTTGCTGCATTACTACCAATAAACTTGGCTTTTAACCCCGTAGCCCCTGTTGTACCCATCGTTATCAGATCACAACCGTTATCCTTGGCAAATGCTTCGATTTGAGCAACTGTATCGCCAACTTTATACGATGCAGTAACCATAATATTCGCATATTTTTTATTTCTTATAAAACGACCAACCCACTTTTCAAGGTCGTGCAAGCGGCGGATACAGTATTCATCAAACCAAAGTCCACCAAATTCATCCTCACCTAGATGCTCATGGGTGTGAATAATATGTAGTACATGTACTTCAGCGGTAGTGCTTTTTGCAATTTCCAATGCAAAGAGCATAGCATTCCTAGCGCATTTTGAAAAATCGACGGGAACAAGAATTTTTTTAATAGACGACATAGAATTTGTAATTGTTTTTACTTTTTTTTAAAATAATACCCAAATTTAGGCAGAAAAGGAGGTGCACTAGAATGACTTTGCTCAATGCATAACATGATCTTTAAAAAGTGGCTACATCAGCCGCACATGCTGATTGATATATAGCGATATTGATAAACAGTATCTCCGGCAATGACCTTTATCACCTCCTGTGCCTTTAACTGACCCCATCTTTGCCATTATTGAAATAACAAAATTTACTTAAATGCGCTACTTAATCCTATTTTTTACATCAATTGCGGCAATTACCACTATTAATGGCCAAATTATTTGTTACTCCGATACGACCAGCGGGTACGCTAATAAAGTAATCAACCTCCCGATATTGCGCGGTGAAGCAACACTGGAATGGAAAGATTATAAAATTGTGATTGGTGGAAAATATTTGGACACCACAGCACCTGATAGCATGGGCGTATATAATTGCGATATGTATATGGTGGACTACAAAAATAAAATCAGATACACATTACCGATTGGCGATTTTCCACCAGGTACTATCGACCAATTTTCGGGTACGCATTACTGCTATACCATTGACAAAGATACTGCTTATATCATGGGGGGGTATGGTTATGATTTGGCCTCTGGACTTGAAACGACATTCCCAATCATGACGATTTTCCCGATCCGAGGACTTATTGATAGTATCGTACAGCGCAAACCTTTTCAGGAACTATTTGAAGTCCTCTACGACCCCAATTTTGCCGTCACCAAAGGTTCAATGGTACGTATTGTGAATTATTTTTGGATCTATAACGGCCAACAAATTAAAGCTTGGAGAGACGAGTTTACGGATGAATTGGTACACCAAAAATCCAATTACCAAGGTCAATTACGCACTTTTACGTTGATGAATAGCCCCGTTTACCGAAAAGTAAATAATATCCGAATCTGCACCACCTCCGATATTTTTTACCACTGTGTACCGCCCAAAATGTCGTCGGCACCAGTCAAAGAATGGTAGATGCCATAATTCGTCTACACCACTTTTTTTAATTTTATTCAAAAAAACATAAAAAATTATTTAAAATAAAAATACGATGTTTGAATACGAAATAGACTTAACATGGCAAGAAGGCCGAACAGGGAATATCAGTTCACCTGCATTACCACTGACCATCGAAGTAGCAACCCCACCTGAATTCCCCAAAGGCGTAGCCGGAATATGGTCACCAGAACATTTTTTTGTAGCAGCGATCAATAGCTGCCTGATGACTACTTTTTTGGCCATCGCAGAAAACTCTAAGTTGGAGTTTTTGAAATTCGACAGCCGAGCCATTGGAAAAGTAGATAAAGTAGAGGGCAAATACGCGATAACAGAAGTGATACTCCGCCCTGTTTTGGTCATAGTTAACCCCGAACACCAAGACAAAGCCAAACGAATATTAGAGATGAGCGAAAAGGCATGTATGGTTTCCAATTCAGTTACCTCAAAAATAATACTTGAACCCACTGTTCTTATAGAATAAGTACCAAGTAGCATTTCGTAAAAACAAACACACAAATTTATGAAAATTACCTTTTTTTCCACAAAATCATACGATCAACTTTACTTCGAACGCGCCAACAATAAACAACAGCACGAGTTTATTTTTCTGGAACCCGCGTTAACCGAAAATACGGTAGGACTTGCCGCTGGCAGCAAAGCGGTTTGCGTCTTTGTGAACGATAAACTCACCGCCAAGGTCATTCAATCCCTTGCCGAACAAAAGGTCGAATTGATCGCTCTACGATGCGCGGGTTTTAATAATGTTGACCTCAAAGCAGCAAAGGAGCATAATATTCCAGTGGTGCGCGTACCGGCATACTCGCCACATGCCATTGCGGAACACGCCGTTGCGCTTATTTTGACGCTAAATAGAAAAACGCATAAAGCCTATAATAGGGTGCGAGAAAGCAATTTCTCATTGGATCGACTGATTGGTTTCGACCTTTATGGCAAAACTGTTGGCGTGGTAGGAACAGGTAAAATCGGCAGTACTTTTGCAGGTATCATGCGTGGCTTTGGCTGTACCATATTGGCCACAGATATTCAGGAAAACAAAGCACTACTAAGCCAAGGCGTACAATATGTGCCTATACAAGAATTATTGGCAAAATCGGATATTATCTCCCTCCACTGCCCTTTAACGGAACAAACGCGCCACCTCATCAACGAGCAAACACTCAAACAGACCAAACCAGGCCTCATGTTGATCAATACCGGTAGAGGTGCTCTCATCGACACAAAAGCGGTCATAAAAGCACTTAAAACTGGGCATTTGGGCTATTTAGGTATGGATGTATATGAACAAGAAGAAAATTTATTCTTCAAGGATCTATCAGAAACCATCATTCAAGATGATGTTATTGCCCGCCTGATGACCTTCCCAAATGTATTGATTACCGCACACCAAGCCTTCCTCACAGAAGAAGCACTGAGTGAAATAACGCGGATAACCTTAGAGAATATTGATGCTTTTGAAAAGGGAAATACACTTGTAAATGTGGTTCAATTGTAACTTTCCATACGCTCACAAATTCCCGTTAGGGAATATATGTTTATAGGCTATTGTAATATGAAATCACACGAATCCCGTAGTGCTATGGTTTCTACACATCTTTACATAGGTCGGAATCTGTCAAAACTAACATGTTTTAATGCTGTTTTGTTAATAATCAGACAAACTAATATCCATAAAGGTGCAGCGCACCGTAATATTTGTAGCAAAATCGGCAACATCATGGTTGAAGGTGCAGCGCACCGTAACATTAAATTTAATATTGCGGTGCGCTGCACCTTCAAAACGCGGATATATCACCATTGCTACAAATATTACGGTGCGCTGCACCTGAAATTTTTATAAAAAAGCCCTATAAGCGATCAAAACTTGCTAAAGCCTGAATTGATGTAAAGATGTGTATAATCCGAATCCCGTAGGGATTATATGTAAAAAAAATACACAAATTACATATAATCCCTACAGATAAAACCACATTCTATGACAATAAACATGTATTTCCTACCGGAATTTTAAGGCAACTAGACAATTACGTTCAATTATAATAGACCTTATCACTTTACAAAAATAAAGTAACATACAGGCTAACATTGGGTGCAGTGCATACGATCGTACTCAATCCCGTACCACCTTATTCACCGCATCAAATAACTTACCATCAGCCCTACCTTCCAGCATCAATTGTTTCCAAAAGGCATAAACAGCCACATTCCAGCCCATATTAGGATTTGTGATCTCGCCTGTTTTCGTATTCACTGTTTCGTAAGTCGTTTTTCCCCGCTTAAATTCGAGACAAACCCGCTCAATAAGTTCCTTTTCAGCATTTTCTACGCCGTGCAAATACGCATCTATCAGGAATAGATTATCGAACAAAAAATAAGAACCGCCCTTGAGGAATTGTCCATTGGGCATTTTTTCGCGATTGGCTTTGGAAATAAAATCCCTAGCATCAAAAGTATTAGTAGCAGCGTAACTACCATCAGCATCAGCCAGCACTTTGAAGCCGTAAGGCGTTTTTGCGTATCGTACCATTCGATCAAAATGACGCTGAACAGTAACGGTATCCAGCATTACAATACCAAAATACATTTGCCCCAAAAGATCAGGAACTAAAGGATCAGGGCCAAGTATCGTGTTTTTTTGTCGGCTTAGCGGATAAAAATCCAATTCAGGGTTGTATAGGCTGCGATAGTTCAATACCGCCTCATCGGGATCAGTCGTAAAGCGAAGCCCCATTGCTTTAGCGGCATAAAGTGCCAACGCGAAAAGCCCCTGATTGAACGTAATCACATCAT
>JAAFHO010000413.1 GCA_013297575.1 Chitinophagales bacterium | reverse complement strand
GTGATGACCACACAAGTAAATGGGTTTGGATCAATTGAAAGTGAATATTGGGATGCATCCTTACTCCAACAAATGAGGTATGTGATGAATAAATATTGGTCGATCAATTTGTCAGCATCCATCTATTACGATAATAATCAAAACACTCAGGTCAAAACCATAAATGGCGTATTTTATTTTTCCTCCCAAAAAACACTCCAATATCAGTTTACTCAGAAACAAGTCTTTGCATTATCCAAAAAATGGTTGGTCACTGGCGGTTTAATTATTACCCCAAAAGCACAATATTTAGCAGATAACAATTATATTGTTAATCCCAATGGCACCATAACACCCACACCACTTGACTATTCTCCTATAGTAAATTCGTCATCCGTTGATGTCTTTTTGGGTATTGATTACTCCTTGCCAAATGGCTCTTTATTTAGATTAGCCTATCAAAGTAATACCGATAATGCGATAGTATCCGATCCTGAGTTCTTCAAAAGACGGGATAGTGATAACATTTTCAACCTTCAATTTATTTGGAATATTAACCCTTCCGAACGCCAACGGAGATAACGCGCTATTGAATAAATAAATGTGAAAGCAATAAATAAAATGGAATCCATTGGCAACCAATTAAGAGCATTATTCATCTTAACTCAATATGAAGCAAACGAAACATCTCTTAATCGCCTTGATGCTAGGGCATTCTATCAGCCTATTAGCACAGCGCAACTACTTGATTAGCAAGGTAGAAGAACGACCAAACATGGACGGTGTTTTGGAAAAAGCATTCTGGGGCAATATTCCAGCCACTGATTCCTTTACCACTTCCCTACCCTCTTATGGCCGCGTACCCAAAAATGCGACCACCGTAAAAATGGCTTATAGCAAAAGCGGTATTTATGTTGGGGTGGAATGCACTGCAAAAACCATCCGAAATGACGGTAGTAAACGCGACGAAATCGGTACGGGCGACTACTTTTCTATCGGTTTGGATACTTGGAACGACGACCAAAATGCTTTTGTGTTTACGTTTACCGCCGCTGGACAACTCATAGATCAGCGGTTGAGTAGCACCACTCCCGGTCAAGGTTTTGATGCGCCTTGGAAAGTAATGGTCGATAAAGATTATAATGAAAAATGGACGGCAGAAGTATTTATCCCGTTTGTGGCATTGCGGTTTCCTGTGACTACGGTGCAAAACTGGGGGCTGCAATTCACCCGTTTTGATCGAACAAGTGGGGAATTATCGACTTGGAATCCTCAGAACCCCTTGATTGAAGATGTGGTATTACAATATGGGCAATTGGACGGATTAAAGGAGTTACGGCAAAAAACCAGGTTTGGAATCAATTTTTTTATGGATGCACAGCAAGATTACGAGGATAATGGAGGTCTCATTTCCGCAGATAGTACACTTCGGCAAATAGCCATTGATGGCCGTTACGGTATCAATTCGGCCACCACCTTAGATTTTTCCATTTTCCCTGATGTGATTAATTATACTCAAAATAATGTATTGCCACTGAGTTCACCTTCTATGAATGCCATACCCAATTTCGAAGATAAAGTGCCTCGTCCATTTGTAGCGGAAGAAAGCGGTATTTGGGACAAATCTAGTATTTTTGAGCATCGTTTAGTGGTTACCCCCGTTAGTGCTAGGCAAACAATTCAGGTAAATCCCGGCGAGATTATGTTTCCTGGATTGGTGGGACAACTACGAAATAGGGTTCAATACTCCACCCGCACCAAAAACAATATTGGTATCATTGCGAGTAATGCGGTGTATAAAAAGAATTATTATTCGATTTTAAATCCTGTTACTAGCCAATTACGACTGGAGCGATCATCTACCCCTATTGTGAACCAAATTGCCGTAGAAAAAGGCTTCCGAAACAATTCATGGGTACAAGTATCCAATATTTTTCACCGTGCTACCGAGGGCATTAATAGTAATAAAACAGCCATTAGTACACAATTGCGCGACAAAACCAATCAATTTGAGTTCGTTGGCGATTTGAAATCCAAACCCAAGCGCGTAAAACAGTATTGGAAGGCATGTATGCGTTGCGCAAAATCAATGGGCCATTGGTGTATGGAACAAGTTACCAAAGCCCTACCACTACACGTCGCGGGCTGCTGATGCCAGTACGCGGTCAAATTGATCCTGCTCGTTTGCATCGTTTATCTGCCTATGTAGAAAAACGCAATTACACACCAAAACAAAAACATTGGCTCAATACCTCTAAATCCATTGAGATCAATAGGGATTGGAGTCAATATTCAAATGTTGAAAATCCGCTAGAGATCAACGCTACATGGCGTGGCGTGGACCATCGTTTTAGGCAAATAGGCTTAACGGCTTTTGTCAGCCCGTTGGGTCGCAAAGAAATTATCCAATTGCCCGATTTTACCCTCGTGAACAGTGTATCCAGTCCCATTGGCGTTTCGGCTTCTGCTACAACCGATACCCGGAAAGTGGGTATCCTGCACGCCGATATGAGCAGCATATTGTACCCTGGTATTAATAGGACAAAACAAACAATCGACCTTATGACAAGTATTGTACAGAGTTCAAAAATTACCGTAGAATGGCGATTCCGTGGCATTTATGAAACGAATACGCCTGTTCCAAATACTTTTTTTTCCGATCAACCGCATATTGATATGGGCAATCGGTTGGCCTATTTACTCGGCATAAATGTGCGTGTTTTTCCAAGTAAACATTGTAATTTCAATCTATTTTGGAGTAGGGAAATATCCGATTTTCACAATCGCTCCTTATTTGAAATTGAACAAAGCGGCGAACTAAGACCCATAAAATATAATTATCTTTATCACAATAAAAAATTAAGACTTGTGAGCGTAGGCGCAGAATTTAATTGGTATTTTACAAGAATGAGTTATTTGACCATTGGGTTTAATCCAAGTTTAGGCTTCAATATTTTTCCTAATATTCCGTCGCGCAATGAAGAAAAAAGAGACATTTCATCTTTTAATTATTTCTTTGCAATAATGAGTAACATCAACCGAACATAAAAACATCTCTATAATATGAAAAAAATATACCTATACCTTCTTTGTTCAATACTCACATTTACGCTCGCTGCACAGCGTAACTATTTGATTACCAACGTAAATGACAAGCCAAATGTGGACGGCATCTTGGATGAAGCATTTTGGGAAAGTATTCCAGCCACCGATTCCTTTACCACTGCCCTACCCGCTTTTGGCCGAATACCCAAAAATGCCACTACTGTAAAAATGGCCTACACTAAACATGGCATTTATGTTGCCGTGGCGTGTTTTACACCCAAAACCCGAAAAGACGGTAGTAACCGCGACGAACTCGGTACAGGCGACTACTTTTCTATCGGTTTGGATACTTGGAACGATGACCAAAATGCGTTTGTGTTTACGGCGAATGCGTCAGGTCAGCGGATAGATCAGCGGTTGAGCAGTAATTACGATGGTATGGGGTTTGATACACCTTGGTTTGTAAAAACCCATCGAGAAGTAGATCGCTGGACGGCAGAAATCTATATTCCATTTATGGCACTGCGCTTTCCTAAACAAAAAAAACAGGATTGGGGACTACAATTTACGCGTTTTGACCGCAGTACAGGCGAACTTTCTACTTGGAATCCGCAAAATCCATTGGTCAGCGATATCGTATTGCAATACGGTACGCTTTCCAGTATGAATATCGAGGCCCCCAAAGTACGGGTGGGCATAACTGGGCATATTTTGTCGAGCGAAGAAACAATAACAGGCTCGGCTTATATTGATACTTCACTTTTTTTAACAGGGGTAGAAGGCCGTCTCGGTGTAAATTCTGCGACTACATGGGATTTTACCATCACACCCACTGCTGAATTTAATGAAAGTTATACTGCTAGGGCGGGTTTTTCGTCAAACCCTTATAATATGCCATTGCCTTTCCCTGAAATTGTACCGCTTCAATCTTCAGCAGAAGAACGTGGTATTTTTCAAAAATCCAATATTTTAGAGTATAATAGAACCATTGCCCCAGGATTTACAGCCGCGAAGGTAGCACCGAATCCTTCCTCCGTCTTTTTTTACGAAACAACAGGTGGAAGACTCTTGAACCGAACTCGGTTTACCACTAGAACCAAAGACAATATTGGAATAGCCGTAAGTAATGCCATTTATGGTGCATACGAACATCGTTTTTCTACCATCACAGGTGATATAACTAGAAACACAGGCAAGCAAATCTATAACAGTATCGCGATTGAAAAATGCCTGCGCAATAATTCATGGATACAATTTGCCAATAATTACCACCACGCAGCAGCAGATATTACGACTAATTTAGCCGCATTGAGTACCCAATTACGCGATAAATCCAACCATTACGAACTAAAAAGCACCCTAAAATTACAGTCACAAGCCCATTTTTCGGTAGCAGATGGACGTGTCGAGTTGAGTCGGATCAATAGCGCACTCAATTATGGCGTAAGTTACCAAAGTCCGATTAAAACAGGCGCTGGTTTATTGCTGCCACTCCATATTTATACTCCTCGGATCAATCCCAATATCCTCAAAGGTTTTTTGAGCAGGCGTAGTTTTGCGCCCCGTCATCCACGTTGGCAAAATACCACTAAAACGTTGCATATCAGCCGATACTGGACTAAAAATGAATTGGATCTAATACCTGTTGAAGTGGAAGCCTCATTTACCGGATTGGATCAAAAATTTAGGCAAGCCAGCATTGCATTGGTAATGAATCCCTTGGGTGCGTATGAAAGTTTACCGTTATCCGACCTTACGATTTTTCGCAAAATAAAGTGGCCAATTGGCCTTCGTGCCGGATTCGATAGCGATCAACGAAAACGGTATGTAGGGCATATTGCCATAGCCTCCGATTGGGTTGGAAGCAATCATTTCCGCCATGCACTCGAACTCTCTGCCTACCTCGTTCCTCATCCTTCCTTCAAAATTGAGGTTTCCAGCCAAATAGCACTAATGACCAATATGGATATGAACAGCAGTATTCTTCCCATCACTCGAAATATCGAGCAATCAAATACCGCTTCTAGCGCGAATCGGTTGGCCGTCCACTGGTTTCCTTACCGAAAATTGAGTTTAGAACTCTATATGGTGCGTGATTATGCTAATATATTCAAGCGGCAGATGTACAAATTGAGTAATGAAGGCACCTTTGAACCGGTTGATTACTTATTTGAGTACGCTACAAAACGCACCCAAT
The DNA here is from genome assembly GCA_013297575.1 of Chitinophagales bacterium. GTDB lineage: Bacteria > Bacteroidota > Bacteroidia > Chitinophagales > Saprospiraceae > M3007. Next base: position 133 of record JAAFHO010000413.1, on the reverse strand, counting down.
GGAATCTGTTGGGTGGAGAACTCCAATGGAATTTTACCAAAATAAGTCGCCTCGTTTTTGGGATTCGGCAAGGTGATGGCAACTACTTTTTTTCCCAATCTCCACCGCCCATTGGTGCCGGCATCAATGGGAG
>JAAFHO010000411.1 GCA_013297575.1 Chitinophagales bacterium | reverse complement strand
CCGGATGCCAATTTGGGCAAATAGTGCCTGCGTTGCTCTTCGGAACCAAATTTATAAATGGGGTACATAACCAGCGATCCTTGCACAGAAGCCATGGAGCGTACGCCTGAGTCGCCACGTTCCAATTCTTGCATGATAACGCCATAAGCGATTTCATCCATGCCTCCGCAACCGTATTCGGCAGGTAATGATGGGCCATAAGCACCAATTTCGGCTAATCCTTTGAATAATTGCCTTGGGCACTCTGCTTTGTCGGCATAATATTCAATAATCGGGCTTACTTCCGATTTTACCCATTCACGCACTGCATCGCGGGCAATTTTGTGTTCAGAGGTTAGTAAATCATCTACACCGTAGTAATCGTGGTGTTGGTAGCGGTCCTCGCGCGAGGATTTAGGAACATTAGCCATATCAAGGCCATTATTGTGGTGGTTTGTCATATCGAGACTATGCAATGGATAGATTTTGCGACACAAAGGTAGGTGTAAAATGCTTTTTCGGGGTAATTTTTATGTATTTTACGTCAAAATTGGTCTGTTTTTACCAAATAATACTTATTCTAAATTAAGGAGACCAAAGATTTGGAGGAAAGCAATGTCATATTTAATGTTTCGGAAATTCATTTTATTATATTTTCAAAGAGCATATAGAAATACCATGTAATGAAATACTTATGGCTCCTGATATACTAATAAAAGCATATCAGGAGCATAAATTTGATGAATTATCGAACTAATATCATTCGTTTTAAGCTACTATCCGTTAGTGTTTCTACTTTATAGAAAAATTCGGCACTTCCGGCAGTAAATCCGATATTGGATCTATCTAGTACAAATGTGTTTTGTCCTTTTTTAAAGTCGCCCTTAGTGGTATGAATCGTCCGTCCCATTGCATCATAGATAGTCAATATCGCTGTGGCATCTGCTGGTAAATAGAACCCGATATTGGTTTTGTTCACCCAAGGATTTGGAATATTTTGATACAATTCAAAACCTTGCGTTGCAATTTTAGGTGTTCCATCGTTTTTGAAACGCAAAGCAATATCATACCTTGTTGTACCCGTAAAGGCAACTGCTTGTGTAATACGGCTACTCACACCCAACATTTGGCTCAAATTGCCATCTTTTAGCGCTTTAAAAGTTACTGTAAATGAAGCCTTGCCGTTGAATGTGGTTGGTGCATCCCAAGAAGTGGTAAATGCATCCGCAAAAATGGCAAAATTATCCTGGCTCATGTTGGCACCTTCGATTCGCTCGACTGCTAAGCCATTCAAGTTGATCGTGTATTGATACCCTTTAATGTATTGGTCGGCGGTAAAGGTTACCTGAAAAACTTCACCTGTTTTTGCATATTGATCCTGTATATCAAACATCAATGTTCCCGTTGTTCGCTCGTCGCTGGCGATCAAATTATTGGGCGTTGCGGAAATATCTACATCGCCTATTTTGGCTGCCACAAAGTCGCCATTATTGATATGTTGTTGTATATCAATAATTTGCAAATCTTCTTGAATGACATCAGCGAAAGGATTTTGTGGATTAGTAAATACTTGCGCCTTGTTTACAAAACGCCAACTACTGTTGTTCGGTAGTTTTTGATAAGTACCTAAAATCAATTTGCGCAACTCTACGATATCAAAAGTAGTCACCGTTCCAGATTTATTAGCGTCTGCCGAAATCAATTTAAATGGCGTGTTCAATGGTTCCAATCCGAGAATATGCCGACTGATGAGAATCAAATCCCAAGTATTTACCCCATTCAGCGGATCAAGTTCCAGTGTAGGGGTAATGGTAGCATTGCTACTGTATGGTAAAGCGTTGGAGAAGTAGTAATCCCCTGTTTGCACCGAGAATACTTCCATATTTGGGACACCTGTTCCATTGCTTTGTAGTTCGACTGTTACATCTTCCACACCTTCTATCACTTCTGTTTTTAATGCTCCTGCAATAGAGGCATTAACACCACAAAGACCTGTGTTATCTTGAATAAGGATATAAGTTTCACAATAATCGGCGTTTCCTGCTTTGTCCACACCCCATAATTCGACCAATTGCGTACCCATATCCGAGCAGCCAAAGCTAATACCTGTCTGAGGCAAACCATCGGCGTTTTTAGGGAATCCGGTTGTACTTCCTTGGCCATCAGGCATGCCTTTTTTCCTCACAGCGATCTTAATTTGAGCGGCGGGCGTGCAATTGTCTTCTGCGTATTGCAAAAAGTCGGTTGCCCATAATTGGAGATTGAGGTTACTCGTCATCGAAATATTTACTGCAAGACCATTCAAACAAACTACTGTTGGCTTTTTACAGTCCTTCACCGAGAAATTGTATTCGCATACTTTTTCGTTACCACAACCATCTTCAATGATCCATTTGATCCTATGATTGCCATAAGGCAATTGTGGCACAGCGCCGGATAAAGGATTATTTGCTTGGTTGAACCAACGGACTCGAGCAGAGCGGTTATTGCCACTCGGTGCATCTACTTGGATTCCCCATCCCCATTTACGATCATTGGGTACAGGGCGGAAATCGAACTGCCAAGGCGTTCCACCTGTATAATTCTGGTTGTTCGCATTATTATAATTGATGTTATTAAAACCTGGAAGGTTTACGCTATTGATGACGGTTTCGGTTGAGCCATTACCATCCATATCTAAGAACAATAGATAACGGAAGGAGATTGCGGCACCAGAACAAGCGTCAGTGGCTGTTATTTCAATATTGGCATCTCCCTCGCAAAGGTCGTGGCTATTGATTAATTGATCCCAATATTGGGTTGCGTTGTAAAATTCGGGATCATTGTTGCTGTAATCGCAGATTTCGACCGGTGATACAGGGCAAGTAACGGACGGGTCTTGGCCATCGAGTACTTTTACTATTTGCTTATAAGTATAACTGTTTGCGTCTTTATTCCAGAAGGTGGCATAATTAGTCGGATTAGGATCAGTTGGATTGATCTTTACCGAAGTAGGTAGCCAGCCATTGACTGTAGTTCCCGGAGCAGAGACAGTTACACCGGGAAGGTTAGTCGGGTGGTTTGCGGTTGCGTTAGGACTTGGGTTAGGAATATATATGTTTAGAGCACTGTTGGCTGGCAGATTTGGATCATATTTGCACCAATTGATGACCGTCCAAGTACGCTCAATTTTGTAGCAAGCATCTGGGATAACAGTAAAAAATTCATCTACGTAAGAAGTTGCCATCAATTCGCAGTCTTCGCCATAAAATTCTGGTGCGCCAAAAATACTCGCTCCGTCACACACTGTTACGATGCGGTCGGCGGGGAATTTTACCCAATAATTTTGCTCATAAGTCACTACAATTCTTTGTGAACAAACGGCAGAATTACCTGCTGCATCCACTACAGTCCATCGGCGCGTGATTGTTCCTTTGCTACAGAGCGAATCAAATTGGGTCAACACTACCGCATTGGTCAACGTTGGATTACTACAATTATCAACCGTTGTCGCTGTACCATAACTTACCAATGAAGGATCAAACGCTTCACAAGATACCGTCACAGCAGCCGGCGCAGTACATGTTGGCTTAATTTTATCTTCCACAAAGGTATTTATCATACATTCGCTGTAATGGCCTTCAAAAGCATCCAGTGCGAGTACTCCGGAACCGGGATTGACATCGAATACACGCAAAATAACGCGAACGGTATCACCAATATCCTCACAAGCGAATTTCACTTGATCGTATAATGCGAAAACCGACTGAATCGGATTGGCATCCATTCGACGTGCCTTAAAATAAACAGGGCCACAATTATCGACCGAGCCATTATCGTAAGCAATAGCATCTACGAATGCTGTGCCATCGAGTCCAAGCCCAATTTGGGTAAACTCATCGCAAACAGTAGTGGGGGTAACAAGGTCGCGCACGGTTACATCGAAGACGCAATTTGTAATGTTATTACATTGATCCTCAAATGAGTAGGTAACATTGTAAGTACCTATTTTTAAGCAATTGGTGATCGGTGCAAATACTGCGAGGGTATCTTTTATCCAATAATTATTGCCAGTAAAATTACTTAGTGTCGCATTGACATTTGCAATTTGAATTAAATTATTTAAAGAATCAGGTCCGATTACACTTGCTTTTGCGCTAATAATTTGAGAGCAATGTTCGGTAACGATGACATCCGGCAAATCAATACGCGCACAACATGAAGCAGCTTCGGTGGAAACCGTTAAATTAGATGGACAAGCAAAAGCAGGCCCTACACCATCCACGACTTTGATCAATTGGAAATGCTCTACAGGATTATTTGCGCTGAGCGGTAAACAAGCATTACGCACCAACCATTTGCGGATAATTTCATAATCACCCGTACATAGGTTCAAAATGACATCATCGTAGCCAACTGTTGCGGCACAAAGGCCATTATTGCCGATAGGGAAACCAGCAATACTTGGTCGGCCAGTAAATACCGGATTAGTAGAGGCTGTTCCGAGGCTAATATTGGTACAACTCATCGTAATATCCGCTGGGAAAATCACATCTGGAAATGCAAACGGGATAATCGTGATGGTTTGTTGGCAACTGCTTTGGTTGCCAGAGTCATCCGTAACCACCCATGTACGCTTATATTCCAATTGTGTGCCTGTACATTGGCCAGGATTAGAGACGACTTCAGTAAATTGCGTAGTTGTATTATCGCAATCTGTTATGCCCGGAATTCCAGTACAAGCGGTTGTTGTGCATTCATTGCAATGGAGTGTTTTATTGGGTGGGCAAGTAAGTGCGGGTGCTAATTTGTCTTCCACCTTTAATTTACCCCAACACATATTACCGCTTGTTGGGTGCACCAAAGTATAGTTCAATGTTAGCCCAATATGACTTGCATTTACTGTATTGGGTGGTGTAAATGTGCTTGTACCCGAAGGATAAGTAATCACAACTTTGTAATCGTCATAACAATAATAAGTACCTTCTAAAACCATATCGGCTGTAATAGTAACGTTACAATCGGCATCCAAGGAGACCTGTACATTGTTGTTACATACAACTGTCGTGGGAGTAGTTACAATTTGCACTTGTTTAGTGATCTTTTGTTTACAGCCGGGATCGGCAATTGCACCAGCCATGTTACCGCTTCCTGCTTGTACTACACCATTGATTGTCAGCGTATTGAGTGCTGTGCCAGCATCAAAAGTAGCCATAACAGTATGGAAACCAAGGCCAAGTGCAGCAGCATTGAAGGTATTCGTCGGAATACCGTCCACCGTTATATTGCTTACCGTTCCTTGCGCATTATTATATTCCCCTACTTCAATCGTAAATGGAGGCGTATTCGAGCAGAAAGGATCGAGCAAATTCAAGAAATAAGGGCTTGGATAGCAGGCTTTATTTGCAATAGTGGAAGTGGTGGCCGCGGTTGCCATACCAATACCACCTGCATTACTTACACTTATATT
>JAAFHO010000412.1 GCA_013297575.1 Chitinophagales bacterium | reverse complement strand
TAAAAATAATCGAATGTAAGACAGATCGTGCTTCCATGAAAAAATTGAATCGTGGCGAAATTGTTATGCTAACTGCTCCTATTCCCAAGGTAGTTGAGAATGATTTTTGGGAAATATATCTGAAAGGTGCGGATGACTCAAAGTCGAAACAGAAATGGCAGACTAAGGTAGTAAAGTACAGCATTTGGAGGTAATGGTTCTACGATCTAGTTATTTTGGATAAACTCCTCATTGTGCAATTTCTTGATAATGAGACACCCGTTCTAAGATTGAGCCATTTCAAAAAAATGACCCCAAAAACAACTCAAACAAGCGTTTTTAGATCAAAAACAGGCATTTTATTAACGCACACTAATGGTTTTGTGCCAATTGTCGGCTTGAACAAAAAAAATCCCGCCCAGCCCAAAAAGCCAAACGGGATTTAATATTTCAATGAAATTGATCAAATACAATCAACCCTATTTCTCATAATTACTCTGGAAAAACGTACGATATCCTTCCAAAGTTTTATTTTTGAGTACCCTTCTATAATTCTCCTGTGTTACGACAAAAAACTCCTTTTCGTAACTAATTTTGTTGCTTTCGCCTAAGAAATCCTTTTTGTTTTTCACTTCATTGAGGTATTTCATGGCCTTTACCTTATTGTCAAATTTGCGGAGTACAATAATTGGCTGGTCTTGCGAAGTACCTAAATAAATATTGGAAAGGCGCAATTGCTCGTTTTTGTGGTTTTCACGGTTATAATCGGAAATCGAGTTTTTCACACTTTCTAATTTGATATCCGTACCTGTCAGTACCACCATAAAATAGTGGAGTTTATCATCTTCGGGTACAAATGCCTCATCGAGATCTGCTTTTTTGGCTTCGCCATTGCCTTCAAAACCTTTACACGCTAAAAGACGTGCTATTTCTTTGGCACGCGTTGACTCGGGGCTATCCGGGAAACGCGCAATAACTTCTGCAAGTGCTTTACAATATGCTTCATTCCCCTGCAAATTACCGATACATAACGCACTCAGCAAAGCAAATTTGGCGGTGAAAATATTAGTTGAACCATATTTCTTGGGTGCATCTTCACAGCGTTCCAATGCAGTTTTGTAGTCGCCTTTGCGGAATGTATTATACGTCTGTTCGTAATAAGTATTGAGTTCGCGTTCTTTCTCTTTGCTCGCATTGGCAAAATTAGGATCGGTAATGGACTTGGTATAAGGGCTGTTCGGGTATTTCCCCACCAATAAATCCAAATAATACTGTGCACGTGTTGGGTTGCGGAGGTCGTTGAATGCTAGGAAACAATAATACCAAGTCTCTTTATCAAAACGAGCTGTATCGGGGTAACGCGCTTGCATATCCTCCAATGTGCCCGAACAACGGATATTATTATCCAATTTGTCGCGGAACAGCGTACCCAATTTGAACATCGCTTCGTAGGTGGCGAGGTGTATCACCGAAAGTTCGGCTTGGCTGCGCGGTAAATCTTTGAAAATGTCGGCGAGCGCATCTTCCTCTGTTTTTTGGGCATTGGCCGGATCATCGGCGGCATTGGCATTACCGGGGTCTTCGTTGACACCACCAGTCAACCTTTGGCTTCTCCGCCAGTTGTCTTCCAGTTTGCGGTCGCCCCAGTTGCGTTCAAAATCGCGTTTGCCTTTTTTAATCGCCGCATCGCTATAGAAATAGAAGGTAGATGCTTTTGAGCCTGCATTGGCTGCGGGAGGAGGAGCACTTTTACCCTTATCTTTATTGGCATCCTTATTGGCTTGATCGGCTGCCGCTTGTTTGGCAGCCGCAGCATCGCGGTCTTTTCTGATGCGCTTAGCGAGGTCATTTCGCTCTGCTTCGGTCATATTAAACACCCGCACGATGCTATCGTTGTTTTCGATGGTTGTGATCAAACGGGCAATTTCGGTCAAGTTTTTCGAACTCGTATTGGCGCGTGCAAAACGCTCATCCGTAGTAGGCAATACCGAAATAGTACTATCGTAATAGGCTTTGGCCAGTACGAAATCTTCTGTTTCGTAGTAAAGGTCGGCAAGACGGAGGTAACTTTCGGCACGTTGTGCGGTGTTGCTCGAAGAGGCCGCCAATGATTTTGCAAAATAGCCAATCGCTTCTTTTTTCTTTTTATCGGCTAATGCCAACTCTCCCAAAGTGAAATAAATTTGGTCGCGGTACTCCTTGTTTTTACCTTCTTTGAGCATGCGTTCCAAACGATTTTGCGCGTCGGAATTCGTGATCGTTCCAGCGTACCAGCCATCCAAAATTTGGTGGAGGCGCGCATTAAACTCAAGCGCATATTCGGGTTTGCTTTTCAACACCGTTGCTAAAGCATTGTAGGCTTGCTCGGTTTCGCCTGCCATTTCAAAAAGTTGTGCTTGGATAAAAGCCATGCGAGCACGCTCTTTCTTTTTACGAGAATACTTGATGGCTTTTGTTAAGGCTACACCTGCTTTGTCATAAAATTTTTGTTCGATCCAAAGGTGTGCTTCTGCTTTGGACAAATCGTCGCGCAGGTTTTTAGGCAAAAACGGATCTTCATTGAGTTCGCGGAAAATCAATTCGGCTTCCTCGTATTTTTCGCGCTTAATGAGGGTACGGCCATACCAAATCATGGCTGCAGGGTAAGCAGCGTCTCGGCGGTCGCGTTTGTAAGGGTTTTTACCAGTTACTTCTAATTTAACCTCGTCATCTTCGTCCTTTTTCTTCGAATCATCTTTCTTTGTATCGGCAACAGGGGCATCCGTCTTTTTATCTTTAGCAGACGTAGTTTTTTTGTCCTTAGCACTTGATTTACCTTTTTTGCTGCTCTTCTTCTTTTTTGACGATTTCTTCTTTTTGCTACTTTTCTTTTTTGCGCTACTTTTCTTTTTGGCACTACTCTTTTTGGCCGATGTCTTCTTCTTACTGGATGTTTTTTTCAATTTCGTTTTCGCCGTTTTATTCGGATTATACTCCTCCTTGATAAAAGAAAGCGTGGTTTCGGCGGTTTCAAAATCTTGTTTATAGTATTGGGATTGTGCGAGTAGCAAATAGCAATCGTCGGTCCAAGCACCAGCGGTATGCAAACCAATACCCATAGCGGCCTTTTTCTCCACAGCTTCAAAATCTTTTTTGGCAGCAGCGGTTTCTCCAGCGGTTTCTGGGTAAAGCGGCAATAATTTATTATAATTGTCTTTATAACCTTTGGTCATTTCGGCTTCTTTCAGGCGCAAAGCTTCGTTGGCGTTGAACCAATAGTTATAATGCGAGGTAAGGCTATGGTATCCCCTTTTAAATCTACTAATATCGCCTTTCTTTTTTGTCGTTACGCAACCAAAAATAACTAATGTTGCGAGCAAGAACAAAATGCCAAATTTTTTCATATTCTTTCTAAGTATTCGATGATTCGAAATTGTATTGCCAATTTAAGTATTTAGATGGTGCAAAAAGCCACCTTCGAGTTGCCTGCACATGTCCGAATTATCAAAAACCGCGCCGTTTTTTCGCCGTTTTTTTAGATTTATACTTTGAAAAAATTAACATCTTGCTCTTGCTCTAGATTGTGATCGCTTTATCCAGCCCATCCTTCCCGATCCAAACTCCTATAATGAATGGCTTCTGCCAAATCCTCAATACGAATATCCTTGCTGCCACCCAAATCGGCAGCAGTACGCGCTACTTTGAGTATCCGGTCGTAGGCACGTGCGGAGAGTTGTAGCTTTTCCATCGCCGTTTTTAGTAACGTGATACCTGCGTCCGAAAGCTGGCAGACTTCGCGTACCATACGGCTGGGCATGTGTGCGTTGCAATACACTTCTTTTATGTCCTTGAAACGTTCGTCCTGAACCTCGCGAGCGCGTAAGACGCGTTCCCTGATTTCAGTGCTGGTAATTTTGGGTCGCTCTTTACTGCTCAATTCGTCATAAGAAACAGGCGTTACCTCCACATGTAGGTCAATACGATCGAGCAATGGCCCTGATATTTTTGAAACATAACGCTTTACCACACCTGGGCCGCATACGCAATCTTTTTCGGGATGGTTATAGTACCCGCAAGGACAAGGATTCATGGAAGCCACGAGCATAAAACTGGCAGGATAATCCACCGACACCTTAGCGCGACTAATGGTAACGCGCCGCTCTTCCATCGGCTGCCGCATCACTTCCAACGCCGAGCGTTTGAACTCGGGCAATTCATCCAAAAACAAAACGCCATTATGCGCCAAACTGATTTCACCGGGCATCGGATCGGAGCCGCCGCCCACCAATGCCACATCGCTGATGGTATGGTGCGGAGCACGAAATGGGCGCGTGGTAATCAATGCTGAATCACGGGGTAAAACACCTGCAACGGAATGGATTTTGGTTGTGTTTAACGCTTCTTTTAGCGTAAGTGGAGGCAAAATAGTGGGTAATCGGCGCGCTAGCATCGTTTTTCCTGCGCCCGGAGGCCCAATCAATATCACATTGTGACCGCCGGAAGCCGCTAATTCTAAGGCGCGTTTGATATTCTCCTGACCCCGCACATCGTTAAAATCGACATCGTAATTATCGAGATTGGCCGCAAATTCGTCGCGGGTATCCACGTTGGTCGGCAGAATACCGCTGTCACCAGCCAATACCGACAAGGCTTCGCTGAGCGTCTCTACGCCATACACATCGAGGTCATTGACGATAGCCGCTTCCTTGGCGTTCATCTTAGGCAAGATAAATCCTTTGAATTTTTGTTTGCGCGCTTGGATCGCAATCGACAATGCGCCTTTAATGGGCCGCAAAGAGCCATCCAAAGACAATTCGCCCATGATAAAATATTGATCCAACCCATCGGCAGGAATAATATCCGATGCGGCAAGAATACCGACGGCAATGGGTAGATCAAACGAAGAGCCTTCTTTTCGGATATCGGCTGGCGCCAAGTTGATAATGGTTTTGAGGCGGGGCAAGTGCAAACGCGAATTTTTAAAAGCAGCTTCCATCCGCGAATAGCCCTCGCGTACTGCGCTATCGGGAAGGCCAACGATAAAGAAACTGGGCTTGTCTTGCTGAGCGGCAGCTACAGGGCCACCGGTGTTCACCTCAATGGTGATGGTACGTGCATCCACCCCATGGACGGATCCCGCATACGTTTTTACGAGCATTGGATTGATATTAAACGACGGTAAAGAAATAAAGGAATGAACGGTAGGTTCAATTCGGCTGCAAAGATGCAGGGTTTCCATTGAATAATGCAAGGGGTAGATTAATTTTTTCGTTCCTACCCAAAAATATAAAACTTTTGATACCTTCGCACCGACCAACCAACAAACCACAATTTTGTAACGATTCAACTAACTTTTTATTTATGGTCAATTCATCACGTTTATTTACAGCAAGTTGCTTCGCCTTGGTAACTACTGCTTTTGCATTTGCGATCAGGGCTGGTATTCTTTCTGAACTATCTACTAAATTTA
>JAAFHO010000410.1 GCA_013297575.1 Chitinophagales bacterium | reverse complement strand
AGGGGGTAGGTTTTAGAAGGTAAGTCCCTGCGACTTATCAACGGCGAAGCCATTTTTAAAATAGACATTTTACCAAATTAATTCCGCATAATGTCTAATATTATAATTGAAAGATGTTTCAAGATTTAAAGCAAAAAAATAAAACGATTGCTGTAATAGGTCTAGGTTATGTGGGGCTGCCTATAGCCTTGGAATTGGCTCGATATTTTAAAGTAATCGGTTTCGATATTAACCAAGCGCGCGTTGATTTAATGCGTAATGGAATCGACCCTTCACAAGAATTAGATGCCAGCACTTTTCAAGGTTGCGATATTGAATTTACGGCACAGCGGGAAGACCTAGATAAAGCACACTTTTTTATTGTCGCAGTACCTACTGACGTGGATGACCATAAAGTACCCGATCTTACACCACTCGAAAAAGCATCGGCGAGCGTAGGCAAATCGCTCAAAAAAGGAGATTATGTTGTCTATGAAAGCACCGTTTATCCCGGCTGCACAGAAGAAGATTGTTTGCCTATCCTGGAAGCCGAAAGTGGGCTAAGTCTTGCCAATGGCGATTTTAAGTTAGGGTACTCTCCAGAACGCATTGTTCCGGGCGATAAGGTACGCACGTTGACAAAAATCCTAAAAATTGTTTCAGGTTCCGACGATGCCGCTTGCGACGAAATTGCTAAAGTATATGAAGCTATTATTGAACCTGGTGTTTTTCGCGCATCTTCAATTAAAGTAGCAGAAGCCGCAAAAGTTATTGAGAATACCCAGCGCGATATTAATATTTCTTTGATGAATGAATTGTCCATGATTTTTGATAAAATGGGCATAGATACACAAGAGGTAATTGAGGCTGCCGGCACTAAATGGAATTTTATCAAATTATACCCAGGATTGGTGGGTGGACACTGTATTGGCGTTGATCCTTATTATTTAATGCACAAGGCCAAGCAGGTGGGTTACGACCCGCAGGTCATTCTAAGCGGACGACGCATCAATGATGGAATGCCAGCGCATATCGCCAAACGATTAGTGCAAATGTTGATCGAACGCGGCAAAAATCCTAGAAATTGTAAGGTTTTGGTGCTTGGGGTTACTTTTAAAGAGAATGTTTCCGATATTAGAAATACAAAAGTGATTGATCTGGTACGCGAGTTAATGGACTATTCTATTAATGTACAACTCCACGATCCACAGGCTTCTCCAAATGAGATAGCGCATGAATATAAATTGACCATGATTGACCAAATTACCAATGGCTATGATGCCATCGTGGTGGCTGTGGCACATCAGGAATATACAAAATTTGATACGAGTTATTTGGAGTCTATTACTAATGAGCAACCCGTTATCATGGATCTTAAAGGCGTGCTTGATCGCAAAGCCATTAAGGCATTAGGCATGACTTATTGGAGGCTGTAATGTATTTTGTCCAATGCCTATCTTTTATCCGCTAGATATGCTAAACTGCAATTTGAAAAATATTTATTTCACCCTGTTATTGCTGCTACCATTAAAATTGATGGCGCAAGACACCGGTATTCCGCTCAATTCGCCCAGTTATGATATATTGAACCGTATATCTGTGCAAACTGGTGTTTATTTGGATAATGCTACTTTACCTGTTTCAAGGCAAGAAGTGGTGCAATTTATTCAAAATGTTCGGACAAGTGGCGTCATATTGTCGGAGCGGGATTTAAAAGATATAACTTGGTTGGAGCGAGATAATAATGAATTTTTCCCAGGTGATACGTTGTTGAAATATAACCGCCGCCGTATTTTTCGACATTTTTATCCTACAAAAACGCATTTGATTGAATACGATAGCCCCGATTTTTCGGTTAGGGCGAATCCTATGTTCAATTTTGGCATCGCATCCGAACGCGACAACGAAAATGTGCTCTTTGCCAACCAGCGTGGTGCTGAAATTCGCGCCCGAATTGGTAAAAAAGTGTATGTTTATACCAGTTTTTTAGAAACCCAAGCGCGCTTCAATTCGTTTACCACGCGATGGATCAATGAAAATAACGCTATCCCAGGAAATGGTTTATTTAAAACCTACAACAGTACGGTAACGGATAAAATAAACGGTTACGACTTTAACAATGCTGTTGGGTATATCGCCGCGCCACTCACCAAACAAATTAGTTTTCAACTTGGGCATGGTCGGCATTTTATAGGTCAAGGATACCGCAGTATGTTTGTTTCCGATTTTAGCAATAATTACTTTTATGCTAAATTAAGGACAAAAGTTTGGAAATTTACCTACGAGAATTACTATGTTGACCTATCCAGGCCGTTCAGTACGTTAGATCCACGAAATGGTGAAGATAAACGTTTTGGGGTTTTTCACTATTTGAATTTTAAGGCGACAAACAACCTCAAATTTGGTGTTTTTGAAGCAGTTTCTTTCAAACGTAACACGGGATTTGAACTACAATACATCAATCCAGTTATTTTGTATCGAACCATTGAAGGCGGCTTCAATAGTTCGGATAATGTATTGCTTGGCGCGGATTTTTCTTGGAATATAGCCAAGCGATTCCAAGTCTATGGCCAATTGCTGCTCGATGAATTCCTTTTTGCGGCCTTATATAACCCCAAAGAGCGCGGATGGTGGGGCAATAAATCCGCCAAACAAATCGGACTGAAATATACCAATGTGGCGGGTATCGATCACCTAGATCTGCAAGTGGAATACAACTCCGCTCGACCATATACTTATAGTCATTTTGATAGCCTAAGTAATTGGACGCATTTTGGTCAACCATTAGCACACCCATTAGGTGCCAATTTTAAGGAGTTGGTCACTATTTTGCGTTATCAACCCTTTCCAAAATGGACATTCCAAGCACGTTACCTGAATATAATTAAAGGCGAAGATGGTGCAGCGCAAAACTGGGGAGGCAACCCCAATTTGACCTATAACGTTCGACCTAATGATTATGGGAATTTTATTGGTCAAGGCGACCGAAGTACAATTTCCATTATTGGCATTGATGTCAATTGGCGTTTATCGCACCTTTTATACTGGGATTTTAAAGTATTAATGCGCCAACAAAATAGTACCAATGACAGCCGTGATCTCAATTCATATATCTTTGGGACAGGTTTGCGCATGAATGTTTGGAGTAAAGACAGCGATTTTTAAAATAAATGACAGCACATCCATCTGCTTATATTGATGAAGGTTGCCAAATTGGCGCAGGTACCAAAATTTGGCATTTTAGCCATATTATGCCGAATTGTATCCTTGGAGAAAATTGCAATATTGGCCAAAATGTGGTCATTAGCCCCGATGTAGTTTTGGGACGCAATGTAAAAGTACAAAACAACGTATCTATCTATACCGGAGTAACTTGTGATGATGACGTATTTCTTGGCCCAAGTATGGTTTTTACCAATGTGATCAACCCAAGGAGTGCCGTTAACCGTAAAAACGAATACCTAAAAACCCACGTTGGAAAAGGTGCTTCTATCGGCGCTAATGCCACCATTGTTTGCGGTAATGATATAGGTCAATATGCCTTTATTGGCGCGGGTGCCGTCGTCACTAAATATGTACCACCTTATGCATTAGTGGTCGGTAATCCAGCAAAACAAATCGGCTGGGTTTCGGAATACGGCCACAGGTTACATTTTGACGAACAGGGCTTGGCAACCTGCGAAGAAAGCGGTGCACAGTACCGTTTATTGGCTGGGAATGTAGAAAAAATTGCTTAATTTTTCTCATTGCCAATCAAATATTTGATGAAAAAAGTAGGAAGTAAGCATTATTGCACTAAATTTTAAATTTTCGAGATTTGCAAGTCGGCAATAATTTTTATTACGGTTTTCTTGTAAAAGGTGCAGCGCACCGAAATATTTGTAGCAATGGTGGGATATCCGCGTTTTGAAGGTGCAGCGCACCGCAATATTAAATTTAATGTTACGGTGCGCTGCACCTTCAACCTTGATGTTACCGATTTTTGCTACAAATATTTCGGTGCGCTGCACCTGATTTTTTTATAAGAAAGCCCTGTACTTTTTACAGAGAAAAAGTGGTTCTTTTAAAACGCAAATACTAAAATAATGCTTATCACAGATATTGCTCAGCTAGACCCCAAAGCGGATTATACCTATGCGGATTATCTGCTGTGGCAATTTAAAGAACGCGTTGAATTGTTTCGCGGTAAACTGCGGCAAATGGCTGCACCTAGTGTGAAACATCAGCGTATTGTGAGTACAATTCATGGAAATATATGGATTTTACTCCAAAACAGTAAATGCGACGTTTTCACTGCGCCATTTGATGTACGCTTGCCGTTACCACCGCATAGAATAACCTCCGAAAAAACCAATACAGTCGTTCAACCAGATTTATGCGTCGTATGCGATCGGAACAAATTAGACGAACGTGGCTGTATCGGAGCCCCTGAATTGGTCGTGGAAATACTCTCTCCGGGCAATTCCAAAAAAGAGATGAAGGAAAAATATGAACTGTATGAGAGCGCGGGTGTATTGGAATATTGGGTTGTAGATCCAGAGCATTTTGTTGTATTTCCTTACCAATTGGATAAAGAAAGCCAACTGTTTGTAGCAAGCCGTCCATTAACGGATGAAGACGCGCTCACCAGTACTGTTTTGGAGGGATTTAGTTTAGATTTAAGTCGAATTTTTACCAACGATTAAACATTATAGCATGAATATTAGCATGGTTGACCTCAAAGCACAGTATCGGAAAATTAAATCCGAAATTGATGCTGGTATTGAAGAGGTGATATTGAACACCCAATTTATAGGTGGGCCTAAAGTAAAGGCCTTTCAAGAAAATTTGGAGGCATACCTTGATGTACGCCACGTTATTCCCTGCGCCAATGGTACGGATGCGCTTCAAATTGCCATGATGGCACTGGATTTAAAACCGGGCGATGAGGTAATTGTGCCCACTTTTACCTATGTCGCTACCGCCGAAGTGATTGCATTACTTGGACTTACGCCAGTAATGATTGACGTGGATCCAGATACGTTCAATATCACAGCAGCATTGATCGAGCCTGCCATAACACCGCGCACAAAAGCCATTGTGCCAGTCCATTTATTTGGACAAAGTGCTGATATGGAGCCAATTATGGCACTAGCCAACGCCCACAATATTTGGGTCATTGAAGATAATGCTCAAGCGATTGGAGGTGATTATACTTTCCGCGATGGCAGGAAGGCCAAAACTGGCACTATTGGCCATATTGGTTGTACCTCCTTTTTCCCTTCTAAAAACCTAGGCTGCTACGGCGATGGAGGTGCCATAATGACCAACGATGATAACTTGGCTGCCCAAATTAGGATGGTGGCCAACCACGGTCAGTCGCGCCAATATTACCACGATGTTATTGGGGTCAATTCGCGATTGGATGCCCTGCAAGCCGCCGTTTTAAACGTAAAATTACCACTTTTAGA
>JAAFHO010000041.1 GCA_013297575.1 Chitinophagales bacterium | reverse complement strand
AGGTAGTTATGTATACAAAATGTCCTAAAGTTTCTATTTATAATCCATTGTTAGGCCGAGCCAAACCAACTCTTAGCAATTTGCCTAATTATGTTTGTAATCCTACAGAAGGAGATCTCTATTTAAGGACGTGTGGGAATTCCCAAATAGCCAATGCATATAGAATTGTACAGGCAAACCCTGCTAATACTAGTAATAGCGTAAATTTAACGTTTAATGTCCCATTTAATGCAACTACCCTAGCTGCAACTATTGAAACATTTGAGATTCCAGCACTTTATGATTGTGCAGGAAATATCAAATTTGGCAACCCTAAGCCTACAGGAGGCGAAGGCGGAGGAGGTGTTCAAGGCCACAGCGACAACAGCCCCAACACAACCGAATACACCCTCACCTCAGCACCCAACCCATTCACCGATCACCTCACCGTATTGTTAGAAGCAACCGGAAGTACGGATCTACAATTGGTGGATATGTCGGGTAAAGTATGGAGATCTCAATCCACAGAACAAGTAGCAGGTGATCTTGCTTATATCGAAACAACCGATATGCCAGTAGGTATCTATCTGCTTAGGGTACAAACCAGCAAAGGTATTGTCACTAAAAAAGTAGTGAAAATAGCCCAATAAGGTTCATTTAAGTACGCTTGGTGGCCGCTTAATGTCAACAGTTTTTTCTACAAACAAAACCAGCAATTTTTCTTACAAAACCAAATAAACAATTTTTCTTACAAACAAAACCAGCAATTTTTCTTACAAAACCAATTGACAATTTTTTCTTACAAATTCAATCAGCAGTTTTTCTTACACCAAATCGACAGTTTTCTTACACCAAACCAGCAGTTTTCTTACACCAAACCAGCAGTTTTCTTACACCAAATCGACAGTTTCTTACAACTATCCCGCTTGCTCCAGCTTATTTGCCATAGGACAAGCGGGATCCTTTCTTTCTTCAATCATACATATCTTCATAGAGTAATTGATCAATTACGCCTATCCATTTCAAGGATGTCGAAGGGAATAGCACCTTTGGCATCCTTTTTTTATGCAAATTCAAAAATCAACGTAGTTTTGCCCGTCCAACATACGACAGCAAAATATGAAGCATCTAAATCGCCGCTCCTTCTTGCAATCCGCAGCCATTATTGGAGCCTCCGTTGCAGTACCATCGCAGGGACATACCACCACTGTGGATGCGCCTTTTATCCTGCCCCGAAAACCTAAATCTAAAATCAACCTCGGCTTTATCGGCGTGGGACTACGCGGGCAAAGTCATGTAGAAGTAGCACTCCTCCGCGACGATTGCGAAATAGTGGCCATCGCCGATCCTCAACAAGTGATGGTAGATGCCTGCCTCAAACTCTTCGACGACAAGGGCGTAAAACGACCAAAAGTGTATTCCAATGGCGATTACGATTACCTCGAACTGCTCAAAGACAAAAATATTGATGCCATACTGATCGCCACACCTTGGGAATGGCATACAGAACAGGCCATTGCAGGTATGAAAGCAGGCAAATACGTGGCCACCGAGGTATGCGGTGCTTTTTCATTGGACGAATGTTGGCAATTGGTAAATACCCACGAAGCAACTGGGCAACACCTCATGTTTTTGGAAAATGTGTGTTACCGCCGCGATGTAATGGCTATTTTACAAATGGTACGCGAAGGACTTTTTGGCGAACTGATCCATTTTGAATGTGGCTATCAGCACGATCTGCGCGAGGTCAAATTTAATGATGGCAAAAATCCTTATGGTGGCGGTGTAGAATTTGGAGAAAAAGGTTTTCACGAGGCCAAATGGCGCACCAAACACTCCGTTGGCCGCAATGGCGATTTGTATCCAACCCACGGCATTGGGCCGGTAGCGATGTATGCCAATATCAACCGAGGCAACCGCTTGGCTTACCTTACTTCCACCGCTTCTAAAGCACGTGGTCTCCACGAATTTATCGTAAAACACCCACAAGGCGGAGAAAACCACCCCAATGCAAAGGTCAATTTCCAATTGGGCGATGTGGTGACTACAGTGGTAAAAACCATCAATGGCGAATCTATTATTCTTTCGCATGATACCAATTTGGCGCGACCATATTCTCTCGGATTCCGTGTACAAGGCACCGGAGGTATCTGGATGGATGTCAATGAAAGTCTCATGCTGGAAGGCAAAACCAAGCCCCACCGCTGGGAACCCGCCAAGGAATGGCTCGACAAATACGACCACCCGCTTTGGAAACGCTTTGGTGCTGATGCAAAAACAGCAGGACATGGTGGTATGGATTTCTTTGTATTCCATCATTTTATTGAGTGCGCCAAACGCAATATTGCGCCACAGATGGATGTGTATGATGCGGCAACTTGGCTGTCCATCACACCACTCTCTGAGGCTTCCATTGCAATGGGTAGCGCACCTCAGGCTATCCCCGACTTTACAAGAGGCCGATGGATAGATCGTAAACCAAACTTTGCTTTTGGCGACGAGTTTTAAAATACAATGTAAAAACACAATACTATATATTATGTCAGTTTCAGAAAAACTAAAGGCCATGTTTGATGCCAAGGCTGCGGCCAATTTACAAGCGGGAATCGATTATATGACCGAAAATGCCCAAAAAGAAGGTGTAGTAACGCTACCCAGCGGCCTTCAGTACGAAATTATTACAGCCGCCGATGGTGACAAGCCTTCAGCAACCCAAACAGTCACGTGTCATTACCACGGCACCACGATAGCAGGTGCGGTGTTTGATAGTTCTGTCCAACGTGGCCAACCCGCTTCATTTCCGCTCAATCGGGTGATCGCAGGCTGGACCGAAGGTTTGCAATTGATGAGTGTAGGGAGCAAATGGCGCCTAGTTATTCCCGCTAATTTAGCGTATGGTGACCGCCAATTGACTGCCGAGATTGGCCCCAACTCTACTTTAATTTTTGAAGTGGAATTGCTAAAAATTACATAAATTTAGGCTAAAAAGTAATTAAATAAGCCGTTATGGCGGTGATTGCACTACATTTTGACGGCCATAACAAGCACCAAATTTTAATACTCAAAAAAATTTGCAAAAACTTTTTGGTAGTTTCATTCAAAAACCAGTACCTTTGCCCCTCTTTTTAAATAAGGCGCGGTAGCTCAGCTGGTTAGAGCATGCGATTCATAATCGCAAGGTCGGGAGTTCAAGTCTCTTCCGCGCTACAATAAAAACCTAGAACCGCTTGATACTTAAGGTGTCAGGCGGTTTTTTTATTGGTTAAATCCTGTTTGTACTTCCTTTTGGATCAAGTTGAATCGATCATTTACAAAAAACCACTACCCAACCGGAGTTGATGTAGTGGCATCAACTACTACCTAATGTTCACTTTGATCGGTCACTTTGATGATTTTATCATCTTAAAGGTATGCATACCTGATGCTGTAAACACACTAATAACATACATATCATTGGGCAAATCATGTATATCTATTTCACATTCGCTCACATCATTGGGTAGGTTATCTATCGTTTTAACAGATTTACCCAGGCTGTTGTAAATGGTGACTTTTCCGTTTAGCAATGATTCATCAGGCATTTGTAGGAGTACAAAATCTGAGGCGGGATTGGGATATATTGTATTAGAGGTAATTGCTTTAATTTGAGGAGGGTTTTTAGGTTTACATTGGGTTACTCTAATATTTACACAGCCTGGTGTAATCCCCAATTTAGTGATCTTGATAGATGTGGTGGATTGACCGGGCACCTGTTGCAGGCTTGTTAAACTAAATGATCCAGTGAGCAGACGAGTTGAAATAAGTTTGTTTACTCCAGTAATATCATTATCCATATTTTCTGGATAAAGGGTTTTATTCGCCAATATTCCGCGGAGCGTACTATTTACATTCTCGAACCACATATAGGCGATATCGCTAACAACTGGTGAATTAACACATGGCGTAATTTCTATTTTAAAAAGTTGCAGGTCAGCAGGATACCCTATTTGCATGGTAACAAACGTTGCATCGTTTCCTACTAAAATCATTTTATCACAAGGTGCATAAAGCAATATTTTATCGTCCGTAATAATAATAAACCCTAACTTTACTATGCATAATTGCAAAGTACTTTGTCCATTATCATTTCCAGTAGCGAATGCAAACAGGTATAAATCTGTATCGTTTAAGTTACTAAATGTATAAGTATCATCCGTGAAATTATAAACCGACTGACTATTATCGTTGGTGTTGAGTACACCGGCTATTTTAGCCGCATCAGCCATTCCATCCAAATGAAAAGTAATGGAGGTATTTGTATTACTAAGAATGGTTGGTGTGGTAAAATCAAGGGTAGGATCGTAATTGGTTTGGATACTGGTCAAAAAATCAAACATATCGGACTGAGATATACTGATATCTGCACCGTACTCGGTATAAATTTCATTGATAACTCCTTGCATGTTTTGAGGGTCAACGGGACCAAAATACTGACTGAAAGCAGCAATATTGTTCAGGCAAAAAGCCAAAATAAAAAAGATAGATCGGGAAAAATTTGAGCATTGAATCATAAAAAATCGCGTTTACTGGATGAAAAAAAAGATGAGATAAAATTTGCTGAAGTACTGGTCATCAACTATTTAACTGCAAAACTAGTACTGACTTAGATGAAAAGTCTATTACATTTTTTTCGATTTTTTCTTCGAGTACAAAATATGCACAGGTACTGATTTTTATTTGCGGCTCGCTCTTGAGTCACCATCCTCTACTAACTGTAAGCTCTCAACTGTTACGTTTACTCATTTTGATTGGCTGTTTTCTGTATAAAATATCCAACAACCACTCTTTTTCAACCACTGTCGTGGATTCATTTGCCAATTCTGTTCTAATTTTATCACCTCTCTTAGCATTATGGAGTGTGCTGGGATGTATAATGCGCCGCAAATAGGCTGCAAAACGTTTGTTCCCAGTGATATAAACTTCTGACAATTGTTTGCCCCCCATTCGAAAGATGAGAATATTAAAAGCCTCCAACCGCGCATCCAGCATCTGCGATTCAATTTCATATAACACTTTTATCTCCAATCTTTTGGCAGCAATTTTATAAAAAAGATCATCATAACTATAACTCAACAAAGAAAGTGCTTCATCAAATGCTCCGACATAAAAATGGCAAACTGCCATATTA
The DNA here is from genome assembly GCA_013297575.1 of Chitinophagales bacterium. GTDB lineage: Bacteria > Bacteroidota > Bacteroidia > Chitinophagales > Saprospiraceae > M3007. The sequence goes on along the minus strand of JAAFHO010000041.1, from coordinate 12,088 downwards.
AAATGATAGGCTTCTTCTGGAAAGTTAAGACCCGTTATAAGAGGTCGATGGTCGGTCAAAAACTGCACTACCCAATCCTGTTCATTCATCCTTAGCCCCATCGAAACCAAATTTTTGAGGATAGTAGCATGAATAAGGCCATTTCGATACAAATATCCTTTATTCAAATGCAATTTATACATATCAAATGCAATTTGAAAAAACGCCTCATTCCCTTTATTGAACTCACTAATGCAATAATTTCGGGCCAATGCCTGAAAATCTTTTAGTTTTTCAAGGGGAATTAGGTGTTCCTTTTCTTCCAGCAAATGCGTAAAAGCCAAAAATAAATCGGGACTAGCCGGCTGACTCAACAAAAATTGGTAGGCTTTATATTGTACGCCAAGTATCGGCAATTGCTCCAACGGTAATTTTGATACCAACGATTCCATCAATTGCGCCTCCAAAAACTGCGTACTATGCCCAAGGAGAAGCGTCCGCGCTTTCGAAAGATGAAGAATGAGGTATTCCAAATGAGTGTTTACATAATAGGTATTCAGTGCTTTCAAGGTAGGCTCTAGGTTAAAATCGGCCTTGCGGTCATTGAACCAAACCAAATGCGCGCTATAAGTCTCTTCCAGTCGGAACATATCCAGATAATAGTCTTCATCTTTAACCACCATTTCTAGCAAACTAGATCGTGCATGCGACATGATTCGTTCAAATTCTTCGTAATTTCCTCGTGCTTTAAAGAATTGGATTAATAATAAATGCTCATCAGCCTCCCGTGTTTGCATTAATCGCTGCTCAACTACAATATAGCGTCGGACTTCTTTAAGGAGACGGGTCATGTTTTTTTCCAAACGCCCTTTTACAATAGGGCTATTAGGATAAACATGGGCATAGACCTGTACTCGATCCAAATCAGGATGGTCCAAATCAGATTGATATTGAATAATATACTTCAATAAATCCAAAACAGGCTGCTCTAATGCCTCACTCTGAAAAAATGGGGATATCAAAAACTGTTCTAATCGGGATAATTCTTGAGCGGAAAGGCACTTTATTGTCTCTATAAGTTTACTTTTTTGCATAATTTTAATTCTAAGTACAAAGTTTCAAAGAAAAAACGAAAAAGAATGTAATAAAAAACACTTCTTTTATAGCGCTTTCTGTTCCTATTACAAAATAAAGATTTATTTTTCAATATAATTACGGACACAAATATATACTGCTCCTACACATTCGCCTCATATATTTATGGTGATTTGTCCATTTTTTTCAACCAATTTCCGTCTGTAAAAGGTGCGAATAATTTTTGAGATCCACCGAAAACGTAAAGAAATTTTGCTTGATTTTGTAATTGAATCGGTGCAAAGGTCAACCCCACCTTTGCACCGTCAACGATTTGACAATCACATTTTTTTATCACTTAAATAATTTTATTCAACAATGAAACGCATCTCATTTATCGCAATTTTGCTTTTTGCACTTGGTGCAATGTACATGGTATCTTGCCAAAAAGATCAGGAAACCACACGCCCCCAAGAACCAACCACCAGCACAGAAACCGTGGACGCTAATGGAGTCTCAGAACGAGGTACTTGTGTTGTTTCAGCCGATGCTACTTGTTGGGCAGGCAGTAGTTGTGTTACTGGTGGCCTTACAAACACAAAGGTTAATCGCATTATGATCAACACTAACGGTAATTTCATACCAAGCTACGGTTTGACCTATCGTTTTTACAAACTAGGTGTCCTTACTCCATTTCACCAATTCAATTGCACAAATTCGACAGTTTACTATGCTTCTACGGCATTACTCAATAACACAACTTATACAGTACGTGTATTCAATGTAGGATCTTGGAATACCACGATGGTTGATGAAAAAAACATTACGATGGGTAACTTCAATGGTCAACCTTGTTTTGATGAAACCAAATAATTCAACTAACCAATAATCAACAATTGTATTCCCACCAGACGCTGATGGCTTACGCATACCAGTGTGCCAGCCTCAGCAGAAGGTGGGAATATAGATAACGTGACTTCTTGCTAAATTACTACGCATATTGCTGTCCTAAAAATGTTCCCATCATTCAAATGAGGGTTTTAAATTAAATAAGATTATACTTTTCCATCCTGTTGTGTATTAGTTGGAATAAATATCTATATTTGCAGATATTTTCTTAGTTCATTAGACATTATATAGAATTAGGGTCGTAATGCTGTATAATGTCTATTAAAAATTAAATCATGAAAAAATCCTTACACGTTCTTTTTTTGCTTTTTTCTACTTTAAACATCCTACAAGCACAAACATGTGACTGTAGTGATTGTCCTATTTTATTGCCTGATAATACAATGGATATCAGAACCATCTTTGTTGAGCAGCGAGATAGCAATATGCACCAGGCAAATGCACCTTTGGTTTGTGGGGTTTACATTAATTTTGACCATCAGTATGTAGGTGACTTGAGTATGAAACTCGTATCCCCCTCGGGCGAAAGTGTTGAATTAATCGGCCAAATTGGGCTATATGGCGAAACCGATGGCACATCTTGGGGTGTTGAATTTACCCGTTGCGATAGCGTAGTCGCTCCCGATGACGGATTTTCAGACCAATGGCAAAACAACCAAAACTGGGGAAAAGGCAACTACTATACTGGTACCTATTACCCGTATGGTGGATGCTTACAGGTCTTTGATACCAGTACCATAGAGGGTGTATGGAAACTTGAAATTATTGATGGGCAACCCTCAGACCTTGGTAATTTTATCGATTTTGAACTCATTTTTTGCGATTCGTTTATTGAATACTGTTCTAGCGTTGCCAATGGTTTTGAACTAAGTAAATCTACGCTTTGCGAAACTGACTCAGTTCAATTCACCTGTTTGCTCGACACCACTATTTTTACACAATTCCTATGGACTTTCCCCGGTGGTACGCCAACAATATCCACAGCAGCAAATCCAACTATTCAGTATAACACAAATGGCGTTTATGATGTGTTTTTAACTGTATATTCAGACACCGATATTATTAATTATCAACAACTCGACAAGGTGTTAGTATATAAGCAGCCTGATGCCAGTTTTTCAGTTGGCATAATCGACACTTTTGTTTATTTACAGGGTGCTTCGTCCACTAAATACTTTTGGAATGGCCTACCATTTTCCCCGCCTTATTTTGCGGATACCCTTGGGATAGTAAGCATTATGGCCATTTCCAATACGCTTTGCGGAGCGGATACAGTGGTTCAATCCATCAATTTTGAGTTGATGCCTGCCGCTGATTTTACGTATAGTTCAGCAGCTACCGGACTTGTTGAATTTCAGAATACTAGCATCCAGGGCGATACTTTTGAGTGGGATTTTGGGAATAATGAATTTTCTACCGACCCAAACCCTAGTTATCTATATCCAGGACCAGGGCTATATACTGTTAAGTTGAAAGCGACAAATACCCTAGGCTCAGATCTAACTACTAAAGTAATAGAGGTCAAAGATGTCAGCGATACCGAGAACCTTTCTTTCTATGCGCCTGACTATATTTCTGTATCGCCCAATCCTACAAAAGGCGAATTCATAGTCTATGGAACTAAGTTTGCCATAAATGAGTCCGTAAGGTGGTCGGTACACGACGAAACAGGGCGTTTTTTGAAATCTGGAAAAGGCAGTTGGCCTTTGGCCAAATTCGATTTTTCAGGGTACAAACACGGTGTTTATCTGCTCAAAGTACAAGGAGACAACGCTGTTTGGACGATGAAAATCGTAGTTTATTAAAGATTAGTGGGTATTTCCCCATTCGGAAAAATACTCAAAAGCATAAATACCACTAAAATTAAGCCAATAATAAGGGGTACCCATATTGGCCTTGCATGGTATTGCACGCCTTTACCGATATATTTATTCCAAAACAGTTGAAGTATCATCGCTCCAGCAACATTAAACACGATGATTAAAATGGTGTTTCGAGGAAACTGCATCAAAACGGCCAACATCAAAGCGGTATAGCCAATGCCAAAGGCGATCACCTCAAATATACCTTTTTTTTGCTCCGTTTTACTAAAATTGATCGCAGAAAGAATGGTACCAAATAAGACATTAAAGAAGATGGAAAACAAGTAAATTGCCCTTTCTGAATAAAAAACGGGGGCATTAGGATCATCTACTGGTACTAGTTTTTTCCAAAGTGGGTTTATCGTATTGGGTACTTCATTAGCAATTGGAACAACTTCTTTTCTCAAGTTAATCTCCATTTGTAAAGCCGACAATTCCGCTTCCGAAAACACACGCCCCCGTTTTTGTATCTCAGCGAGTGCGGCTTCAATCGCTTCGGGGATATATTTGGATTGGTTATTCAGGTATCCCTGAAGTTCATTATCCGATAAGGTAGTCATTAACCTTTCAAAAGAATTTTGCTGCATGTATATATTGATATGAGAATCGCTAAATTTAAATTAATCTCAAAAGTAAGCATTTTTATGATCTGGTTGAAGTATTTGAGGTTACCCCAGTAAATCTTCCAAATCCTCCCTTGAAAACTCAGGGGTTTCTCGATCCACTGCAAACAACTCATTGCTCAATGCCTTTTTACGTTCCTGCATCAGTAATATTTTCTCTTCAATGGAATCGCGGCTGATAAAACGGATAGCGTTCACTGGTTTAGTTTGCCCAATTCGGTGTGCCCGTGCAATGGCCTGATCTTCTGCAGCTGGGTTCCACCATGGATCGAGCAAGAAAACATAATCAGCTGCGGTAAGATTGAGACCTACACCGCCTGCTTTAATGGAACAAAAGAAGGCTTGAACGCTGGGATCGGTTTGAAAACGTTCAATAATCGCTCCGCGCTCAGCCTGTGGGGTATCACCTGTAAGCCAAGTATAAGGGATATTTTGATCCTCAAATTTTTGCCTATAAATCTCCAAATGTTGGGTAAAACTACTAAAAAACAGCACTTTGTGACCATCTTTTTGGATGGTATCCCATTGCGCCATTACATCATCTACTTTGCCGGAATCACCTTCATACGACTTGTCGGCCAGTATCGGATGGTTCGATAATTGGCGCAATTTGGTCAATGCTTGTATCGCCAACATCCGTGTTTTGGGATCATCGAACATTTGCAGGATTTCGTTGCGTACCGCCGATTTTACTTCCTCATATTTACTGCGTTGTGCAGTAGCCATTTCGCTATAAAATACTTGCTCCATTTTTGGTGGCAGATCGGGTGCTACTTCTTCTTTGGTACGGCGCAAGAAAAATGGGCGGACACGGCTAAACAATTGAGTGCGGGCTGTATCATCATTTTGTCGCTCAATTGGGATTTGGAACTGCTCTTTAAAAGCCGCATAAGAACCCAAAGTGGAGGGATTAATAAATTCCATTTGTGTCCACAAGTCAGCCAAAGAGTTCTCTATGGGCGTACCTGAAAGCGAAATTTTGTGGTAAGCATCCAGCGAACGTACCACTTTTGATATTTCTGACTCGCGGTTTTTAATTTGTTGGCTTTCGTCCAAAATCACAAAATGCCAGTCGATTTTACTCAATAAATCCAAATCGAGGCGAGCAGTGTGGTAGGTGGTGAGTACTACATCGTGCATGGCGAGGGCACGTGCGTCGCGCTCGCGTTGCGGGCCTACATGCGCACGTACAAACAATGATGGCGCAAAACGCTCTAGTTCTTTTTGCCAGTTGAACACCAAAGATGCTGGCAAAATAATAAGCGCAGGATAGGTTTTGGGGAGATGAACAGCCATTGACCCAACAGATGAAGCCACGCCGCCTTCTAGTTCTTTGTGATTGGGGTTGAACATATCCAGTTGCAACGCTTTTTTAGCGGCAGCAGCGGATAATGGTTTGGGGTTTATAACCACCACTTCCTTTTCGGGTGGACGCTGGCTTTTGGCGTGTAGCAGAACCGCAATGGTTTGGAGGGTTTTGCCTAAGCCCATAGAATCGGCAAGGCAAGCCCCAAAGCCGTGTTGGTAATGCCCAATGAGCCATTTTATACCAAATAACTGGTAAGGGCGAAGCGTTGCTTTGAGGTCATCGCTGGGGGTATAATCTACAGTTTCGGGGTCAATAACTGGGAAATTTGCGATCTGCGTGAGTGCTGCTTCTCCAGTTGCATCGAGGAGCGTAAAGAGTGCTTTGGGTAATTGGTTGCCCTCTTTTGTATCGCGGAGGGCTTTGGCCAAATCCGAATAGCGTGTAAACCATTCATCAGGAACTAGGAAAAATGTACCATCGGGGAGTGGGAAAAACGGGTCGTTGTTGCGCAAATAGGGTATTAAATCCTTAAAAGCAAACGAAAACTCTCCGGCCATGACTTGTCCATGTACATCAAACCAATCGTTTTTGGCTTCGGTATGCAATTCAATATGTCCTGGTAGTAAGGCCACTACTTTACCATTCACTTCGGGGAGCACAATGGTAAATCCAGCATTTTCGAGGGTTTCCATATGACTGGCCAACCAGCGTACCCACCAAACCAAGGAGGCATTGCCTGTTAAACCAGTTTCTGGAAGCCCCACGCGGCCATCCATCTGTAACCCTGTATTTTTCAGCGTATTAACCCGTTCGTTTTCGAGCGGCCATTCGCGGGCAATTTTCTTTACAATGACTTCGCCGCTCGTATCATCAAATTCTACGGTGGTAATATTATCGCGTTTTTCACCAAGGTCAAAACTAGCCGTTTGGTATTCAAAAACGGGTTTTAGTACCCAAACATTTTGAAGAATATCTTCGGTGGGTTTAAGGTGGGTTTTGAGTAGTTTGTCGGTAATTTGCACATCAAAGCCTTCTGCTTCTATTAGGTTACGCCCCGCATTTTTGGCGATAAATTTTTTAAAATAGACCTTAACCTGCTCCGGCGGGATAACAATCAATTCTTTTTTCCGGAATGGATTCACCATATTTCCATTGATTCCAGGCACGCGAAACAACGTATAATCAATAAACAACCAAGCTGGATCAGTATTCGTAAGCGCGATTACGTTGTGTTGGCTAATCGGCCATTTTTCAGTTTCGGTGCCCAATTGGAAGCGGTACTCAATGGCATTTTCGATGCGTTTGAAGGAGAGGTGCGGTACTAAATCATCGGAGGCAAAATGGATTTGTACGTCTTTTGTTACCGTTTTGCGTTCCATATCTAGCGCCAATGGGAAACCATTGCGCACCACTTCGCTGAGAAAAGTGGATAATTGGCGGTAAATATAGGCTTCTACTGTGCTTTTAGCGGGGTTTTGAGGTTGTAGCAGTTCCGCTAAGGGCGTAGTTGATTTTAATTTTACAGGTTTGAACCGCGCTTCTAGTGCTTTGGGGGCTAGCAGATCAATTATACCAAATAATTGATCGATGGCGGGTGTTATTTCTACATTATAAGGAGCGCATGTACCGTGTGTAGCGCGTTGTGCCAAGTAGGTAAGGTTGCCTTTGCTGTCGGTTTGAACGAGATATGCAATAGGCAAATATAGTGTTTCCGAAAAAGAATAGAGGTTGAAAACTAGCTGCATGGGTGTATGTGAGTCAAATTCACAGCAGCAAAGGTACTCTTTAGCACCTAGGAGAGGTACTTTAAGCGACGTTTATTTTCTTTTGCGCTGTACGGAGGTAAAGACTATAAGTTCCAAACATTACTGCTGAAAAGAATAAATCACCCAAAATTGTATTTTTCAAAAATGGTAAACCAGCGGTATAACAAGCCAAAAGCCCTACTGCACTCTTAGGGTAAAGGTTTGTTTCTACAAAAGTTGAAAAATTAGAAACCAAGAAGAAAACCAATGAAGCCGTCAAAGAGGCCGCTAATACTTTGGAGGGGCTTACACTTTTTTGAAATATCAATATGCCAACAGCGAGTACCGCAGCGAAAGAAAGGTAAATCCAAATTGAAGTAAACCAAGCAAAAGATGGAAAATAGGCACTATAAATCACATTATTAAGTACCAAATCGCTTAGAAACAACGCTATAAAAGGCACCCCCCAAGAGCGGCGCAAATACGCAGCACAAAATAAACCCATAGCACCGAGTGGCGCAAAATTATCAGGGTGCGGGAAAAGGCGAACAGCAGCAGCCGTAAATACCAAGGAAATGGCAAGGAATGCACTACGAGACATAAGAGTTAGGTACTTTTAATTGAAGCCGCAAAGATACATTAGGTCATTGATTCCTTCATTGTTTTCCCCGACTTGTTTTAAATTCTTTAAAAGTTCAAGCAATAATGCCTAAATTTAGCGACAGCCTAAACCCTATTTAAGGTTTTTAGTATCATTAATTTACGAACGCCATAAACGGCTGCAAGTATAAATGTGTAAATAAGTGTAATAGTCATAGTTGGGCAGCATTTGTGATTGTGTCCCGTTATAACGAACCACCAATTAGAAACGCTGCCAACTACCGAAAAAAAAATTTAAACTCATTTCCTTATACCCCATCCAACTCAAATAGCCGATAGGCCTTGATCACCTTGATCATTTCCTCTTTGGCATTTTTTACATCCGAGTACTCGTTTTCCACAAAAGCATTAATCCATTGCTCCCATTTTGTATCTTTTTTTTGTATCAATGCTTGCGCCCAACGCGTGGCCGACAACTGGCTGCTTGCATCGCGGAAACTGTCCCAAGCCTTATCGTACCGCCGGAAACACGTCCCGCCGATATCCATATTCGCTCCATCCCAGTTGCCACCACATAACCGAGCAAAATAATTATTGCCCTCTGTGGCCAATGATCTTGTACCACCGTGGCTATTGACATACGCCAACGCCAACAATGCCGATGAAGGTATCTTATATTTTTGATTTTCGCCTTGCACCACTTTTGCAAAACGGAGCAGAAATGCTTTTGTATCGGCTTTGGGCACTTCGGGCATAACGGTTGCTGCGCCCGAGGATTTGGCCTCTTGACCAATATTAAACAAGGACTGCCCCCCAGCATCCGCATCGGGCGTTTGTGTGAATTTTTCTTGCACTTGTGTGCTATTGGGGCCAACATAAGCTTTGATCTCTTTGCGAAAATACACAATAGCAAGTATGGCTAGCCCAATATAAAACCAATGTTTTTTTATAAATTGAACCATAGTATAACGATTTTGAAAACGACGAAACTTAATGAATTGATTGATAATCAATCGCTTTAATGACTTTTGTCTCATATCAAGATAATTTTGGCACAAATATAAAACTATTTATGTTACAATACAAAACAAAAAGTTTGTTTTTTTTAAAAAAAATAAATCGACTCGATGGAGGTCGGTATAAAAAGCCCCCACTCGGCGCATCTTTCTTGAATTATTATGTTCCTTTTTCTACCTTTGCCTTTAGAAGTGAGTTTTTTGACTCGTAAACTATAAAGATCAAAACCTCGCTCTAATTTTTTATTCCAAAAGAGAAAAACGCCCGTCATTTCATGTCAAAAAAACAACAAAAACGTACTTTTGGGCTGATTGGTTTTCCGCTTGGCCATTCTTTTTCAAAGCGATATTTTACCGATAAATTTGAGCGGGAGCAGATTGCAGATTGCCAATACGAACTTTTTCCATTGGAATTTATCGCCCATTTGCCCGTGCTTTTGGATCAAAATCCAACTTTATGTGGCCTCAATGTAACCATTCCACACAAACAGGCCGTAATACCCTATTTGGATACGATGGATGATGCCGCTACAGCAATTGGAGCCGTAAATTGTATTCGAATCGATCCAAATGGACAACTTACAGGCCACAACACCGATGCCATTGGATTCAAGCAATCCTTACAAAACAAAGCAGATGGAAAATGGGCCAGCGCACCCACCCAAGCCGTTGTTTTAGGCAATGGAGGCGCGGCACGTGCAGTATTTTATGTGTTGCAACAATTAGGCATACCATACCAAATTATTTCCCGAAAACCAACACCAAACAGTGCCATCGAGCATACTTGGAACGCCTTATCCGTTATTATTTCCAGTATTAAAAAACATTCCCCAGATTCTCCCGTTTTAGTGGTCAATACTACACCAGTAGGCATGGCCCCCAATACTGATATGTGTCCAGAATTGCCCTTTGAACTATTGGACGAACGATTTTTGATCTTCGATTTGATCTATAATCCAGCAGAAACTGTACTTTTGCGCCAAGCTGAAGCAAAAGGGTGCGCAACACTTAATGGTTTGGAAATGCTGTACTTACAAGCGGATGCTGCTTGGGATGTATGGAATAATCTTGTTTAAATATGGCTTCTATTACAGATAAAAATATGAAATTACCCGATTTTTCGGATACCGCAACTGCATTTGCCCACATGGACAATCAGGAACTCAAAAAGACGGCTTGGTTATTCCGTATGATGAACAAACCTTGGTTGGTAAAATATGGTTCTTCCTTGGGCTTGGTGGCTGTGGAATGGAACCTTCCATTTGCCGAAAAAATAATCCGCCATACTATTTTTGAACAGTTTGTAGGTGGCTCTACCTTACTAGAAAGTCAAAAAAGTATAGATCGGCTATCTAATTTGAATACGCTGACCATACTAGATTATGGTGCTGAAGCGAAGGAGACGGAGCAGGATTTTAACCATACCATGACCGAAAATATCCGTGCTATTGATTTTGCATCGCAGGGAGAACATAAAGTACCCGTAATTAGTACTAAAGTGACGGGTTTGGCTCGATTTGCACTGTTGGAAAAAATGCAATCGGCGGCAACACTTTCAAAAGAGGAACAAAATGAATACCGCAATGCACTCAAACGCCTCGATACAATATGTTTCCACGCCGCCCAAAAAGGGGTTGCAGTATTTATTGATGCGGAAGAATCATGGATTCAAGACTCCCTCGACCATTTGGTTTGGTTGATGATGAAACGCTATAATAAAGAGAAAGTAGTGGTGTTTAATACCTATCAACTATACCGCAAAGACCGACTTCAATTTCTGATGGAAAGTGCCGATCGCGCGCGTGAATCGGGATTTATGTTAGGGGCAAAATTGGTGCGTGGTGCCTATATGGAAAAGGAGCGCAAGCGATCTGAAGAGATGGGCTATCCAAATCCCATCAATCCCGATAAACAAACCACCGATGACCACTACAATACCGCCCTTCGGTTCTGTGCCGATCATTTGGACGAAATGGCCGTTTGCAATGCCAGCCACAACGCACAGAGTAATTTGCTTTTAGCCGAAATAATGGAACAAAAAGGGATTCCTCGCGATCATCCCAATACGATGTTTAGTCAATTGTACGGCATGAGTGACAACCTGACGTTCAATTTGGCAAAAGGCGGCTACCGCGTAGCCAAATACGTCCCTTATGGTCAAGTACACGACGTGATACCTTACCTGATCCGTCGTGCACAAGAAAATAGTTCCGTGACAGGCGATGCTGGCAGGGAACTATCGTTGATTTTAACAGAATTAGAGCGGAGGAACTTGGGTTAAACTTTCTTTAAAAATTCGACCCTCAATACCATTACACTGCCTTCCACTTTGCCTTCCACCTCATCTTCATCGTCGGTGAGGCGGATGTTTTTTACTTTTGTACCGCGTTTAATCACGGTAGAAGTGCCTCGTACTTTGAGGTCTTTAATGACGGTCACCGAATCGCCTTCGCTGAGTATATTGCCGTTTGAGTCTTTAACTTCCATAATTTTTTTATCGTTAATAAGGCTTAGAATGCCGCAAAGGTATAATTTTATACTTACTAGCGAATTATGGGCTGAAGTTTGTAGTGAATTGAATTTCACGCACTTGCCTGCAAACGTTTACGAAACCTTGAAGGTTTCGTAAACGTAACACCTTAAAAATCAACTCTTTGTTTAAAAAAATGATACGCATTTACTAGCGATTACCGATGCACCACAAATGCAAAGCATCAGGCACATTTTATTTTTTAATCTTCCCTAAAAACAATAATTCCTCCATTAATATATCAGCAGCGGTGTCCCAACTAAATTTTGCTCGTTGTACTTTACCGCGTTCGATCAAGGCATTGCATAGTGCATTATCCTGCCAAAGTTGTATTAAACCATTGGTTAAAGCCGTTTCGTCCATCGGATCAATGAGTAACGCAGCATCACCCGCCACCTCTGGCAATGCGGTCACATTGGAAGTGAGTACCGGAACATTGCA